>JARYMD010000100.1 GCA_029907285.1 Verrucomicrobiota bacterium
AGCGTTACCAGTTTCAAGGGCACAGCGTTCAACAGCCCAGCCCTCATCAACGTGCGCAGCCACCGGGTCTTTGCCCCTCAGGCAACTGCGGTTCCGGCTACGCCGGGCTGGGAAACATGCGGGCTAATGGTCGCTCTTGCGCTCACGAATCACTCGGATCCTGCAGGGTTCTGCTTGAGGGCGACGACTGCATGGAAAGCGGGTTTCGGTTGACAGTCGCGGTCAAAGAGCAGCGGGTAATTCGTGCGACCGCGGATTGGAAAGTGGTTGAGCCATGAGCTTCGGTCTGTGACCCCCCAGAATGTGACTCGAGTGACCGACTGTCTGTGTTTTAGGAAGACTGCGAAAAGGTCAGCATATCGCCGGGCAAGGCGCTGCTGTATTTCTTCGGGCAAACCGTTCGGGTATGGATTCAGTTTCGGGTCCGCATTGAATCGCATCGATATATCGGCTCCGCCCGGGCCGGGGGTTGGAAGCACGTTCACGTCGAGTTCTGTGATCATGACCTTCAGTCCGAGCCCTGCAAATGCTGAGATCGTTTCGTCAATCTGCCGGGGAGTTGGGCGCTCGATATCGTAATGGCCCTGCAGACCGACGCCTGTCAGCTTAAGGCGTGCGGCCTGCAGTTTGCGCACGAGTTCGAGTGCGCCTTGGCGCTTCGATTCTTCCTCGAGCGAGTAATCGTTGTAATAGAGCTCTGCTTCGGGGTCTGCCTCGTGCGCGAACTGAAATGCTTTCAGAATGTAATCCTCTCCAATGATTCGCAGCCATGGCGATTGACGCAGAGTTCCGTCGTTGTTCAGCGCTTCGTTCACGACGTCCCAGCCTCGAATCTTGCCTTTGTAACGGCCGACGACGGCATGAATGTGCTCGCGCATTCGATCGAGCAATGTTTCTTTTGTCAGCGATGTGCCGTCCTGGGCATGGAACACCCAACGCGGCGTTTGGGCGTGCCATATCAGTGTGTGGCCGACGATGAACATGGAGTGTTCCTGGCCAAACTGGACAAAACTGTCTGCCTGCGCAAAAGCGTACCGGTCAGCCGTTGGGTGAATGTTGCCCCATTTGAGTGCGTTTTCAGAGGTAACGGTGTTGAAATGCTTCTTAATGATCTGAACTTCTCCGGTGCTCGCCCCGGAAACCTGCCACGGGTTCAACGCTGCTCCGATGAGGAAGTCATTCTTGAACACTTCCTTCAAGGCGGGCTGAGGGATGGCGCTGGCCGTGCACCAGCAGATTACGATGCTCACGCATAACTCAATGTGCTTTGTCTTCATAAAACGCTTGCTAGCCCGGAAATCTCACCGGCCAACGCCCCAGATACACCCATGCCTTCAACCCGGTGAGATTTCCGGGTCTTGGAAACCCGCGCCCAGACAGAGAATCTCAGTTTCCAGAGTTGAGGACGGGCTGCTCGAGGTGGCGGATTTCGTCGATGCGGGGCCTGACACACTGTAGAGGATTTCCCTCTTCTTTCAGTGGGCGCGGGTTTCCTGAAGCCCGCATATTTCTGAATCTCTTGAAGACACCTGTTCTGCAGACTACTTTGGCTGCGAAATATGCGGGCTAGCGAATCGCAACGCATCCAAGCAAACCATGTGTTGGGTTTCATTTGTCGGCAGAAATCCTGTCGCTTACGCGGAAAAAGTCGAAATCGACAAAGCCGCCGGGCGACTTTGCAGCGTAATTGAACAGGGCGAATCGGTATCCCATGAAATGTGGAATTGTGTAACGCATTTTGAGTTCGCTGCCGATGGCGGTCCACGCACGCCCATCGAGACTGTAAAAGAACTTTGCTTTGTCTGCCAGGTCTTTGAAATTGCAATCTGCTCTCAGAAACACGGTTTTCTGATTCAGCGGCACGCGCTCGATTTCAATGGGTGATCCGGATTGTGCGTTGACCATCACGACGAAATTGGCGCCGTCATCCTTTTTGACCCCCACCAGCCCATAGTTCTTCTGCAGCAGTGCGAGGCCTGCGAAGTCGCCGTCTTTCATGTTGGTCGCGTCAACAGCGATCGTTGCTGAACATTCAGGGCCGATTGTCCGTTGCGTCAGCGTGTTGCGGGCGGAGAGAAAACTGGCGTCAACTCGTCCGGTCGTGAGCCGCAGGAACCCCGGGCGGGCGGTGAGCGACCAGAATCTGTTGTTTGGATTGTGGTTCCATTGCCAAACCAGCGGCAAAGATGGTTCACCCGGTTTGCGCTCGAATTCGTCTGAGGCAACGATTCCGGGAATGAGACCTTTGCTGTCGGGCAGGTCCAGCGCGTCGGGCACCTTGCCGTCCACGCCAAGCACTGGCCAGCCGTCTTCCCATTTAACGGGGACAAGATATGGGATGCGACCGACTGCGCCGTAATCCCGGAAGAGATATGCGTACCAATCGCCCTTTGGGGCATCGACCAGTCCGCCTTGGGCAACGCCTTTGTCTTGGAGGGCAACTCGGCCCTCGAATGGGCCGGTGATTTTGTCGGCTCGGTGAACGATCACGGTGCGCATTCCGCCACGGGGCCATGTGATGTTGAACAGGTAATACTTGCCGTTGACCTTGAAAAGTTGCGAACCCTCGGCCGGGAGGCCGATGTTTTCCCCCGCAACGCGGCTGGCGTTGGTGATGACAGTCTGATCAAGCCCTCCGGGTTTGAGCCCGGTCAGGTCCGACTCCAACTCGACCAGCCGGAGGTTGCCGACGCCGTACAGCATGTAAACACGCCCGTCGTCATCGAAAAACAAAGAATGATCATGCAGCGATGGCCTGAAAGAAACCGGCGTCCATGGCCCTTTTTCGATGTCTTTTGTGGCATAGACGTAGGTTTTGCCGGTGTTGCCTGCGAAGGTTGTGGCGTAGAATGTGCCGTTGTGGAAGCGCAGGCTGCTGGCCCATGAACCCCGGCCGTAGGCGCTCTTGCCGTTGTTCAGATTCAGGTCGTCTGTGTCCTCGAGGATGTCGCAAGCGTAGCTCGCGATTTGCCAGTTAACGAGGTCTTTCGACTTCATGATGGGCAGGCCGGGGCTCATGTGCATCGTCGTGCTGCTCATGTAGTAGGTATCACCAACGCGAATCATTGCCATGTCGGGGACGTCGGCATGGATGATCGGATTACGTGCTCTTTCGGCGTGCAGGGCCAGCACTGCGATCAGTCCGGCAACAAATGCGGCTCTGAGGCTGAGTCCGGCCAGTTTTGTTGTTTTGCTTTTTCGCATGGCATGGTGTCCGGTTGAACAGGGTCCGCTGTGAGAATTCCGGGGATCGTCGTTCAACAGTGAGTCCTGTATTGTCTGCCAGATCTGCGTCATGCACGACCGCCAAAACCGGGTCCTGCGCCGGGTTCTATTTGAAAATGTGCTGTGAGAACAGCCACAGGTTGTTCTTCCAGTGCCTCGGGTCGTGTCCGTTTGAATCCACATGCCAAATGTGCGGCACCTGTTTGTCTTTGAGGTATTGGTGTAGGCGTCGGCTGATCCGGATGAGCGCGTCTTTGTTGCCGCAGGAAATCCACAAGAGCTTGAGCTGCCGTGCTGCGGCTGCGGGATCGGGGACGAGTTGTTCAGGCGCTTTTGTGTTTGGCGCTGCGGAGAAAGCGCCGATCCACCCGAAGGTGTCGAGGTGCGCAAAACCGAAGTTCAGCGACTGGCCGCCGCCCATGGACAATCCGGCTAGCGCCCGATGTTCGCGGTCGGTTTGCACTGAATACCTGGATTCAATGGTGGGGATGACATCATTGAGCAGGTCATTTTCGAAGGCCGCAAATGCCGGTGCAGAAGCAAAAACGTTGCCTTCGGCGCGGTCGTTTTTCTGTGCCCGGCCGTTTGGCATGACGATGATCATGGGGACCGCTTTGCCGTCTGCAACGAGGTTGTCAAGGAGAACGTTTGGGCTGGCGAACCGCTGCCATTCGGTTTCGTCACCGCCGATTCCATGCAAGAGATACAGCACTGGGTATTTCTTTTCCTTGGAATACCTGGGCGGGGTATAGACCTGCATCTTCCGCGTTGTGCCCACCGTTTTGGATTCATATTCGATCATTTCGAGCTTGCCGTGCGGGATGTCATCGCGCTTCTTGTCGAACCCGGCTGGCGGATCGTCGAAAGCGGGCTTGTCATCGGGATTCAATTCAGCCGTGATGCCGACCGATCCGGCGGCCGCAAGCATTGCACAACACACAATCAGTTTTGGTAGGTTGTTTTTCATAACTTCACCATGTTGCTCTTTTTACGACCGCCAGCCAATCCTCTGTTGGATCTATTGGCGGCTGGCCAAGGCTCACTTTCGAACCGGCGTTGACGCGTCTTACATTGCCCCATTCCAGCGGCCCGCCCGAGCGGGGATTGAACCATTGCACGCTGAACCGGCCATGGACTTTTGTCAGGTCAAGCTCGGTCGTGCCACCTGAAGGGAGATAAACCATGTACAGCTCGCTGGGTTTGGCAAGACACCATGCGCGGTTTTCGTTTTGTGGATTGCCGACCAACGGGTTCGCGTTCGACATCTCCCAGAATGGAATCCGGTGTCGCTGGAAGAACTCGAGTGCAACACGGCCGTAACGCCATGAACGCTCGCGGCTTCGCAAGTCTTCACAGGTCAAATCGTTCTGTGGGAATTGGTATCCGAAGTAATACTCGACGCCGGCGCCGCCAGCCATCAGGTTGCCCCAGAGAGTGAGTTTTCGGATGTCGTGCAGGGAATAACCGTTGCCTTTTGTTCTGGCCAAGCCGCTCTGTCCGTCGTACCCGGGATCGGGCGGCACGCCGAATTCGGGCGGGTTTTGTTCGTCGTTTGCCACAACCCACGGCCGGCCGCTCGCGGCAGAAGCTCGCACCCAATGCAGTGTGCGCTGATGGACGGCGTTCCACGGGTTCTGCAACGATGCGCCGGCCAAAAATGATTTGTTCCCTAGCAACTGTGAATAGACACGGTCCTGCCAATCCGGGTACGTATGAATCACAACGGGGTGTTGCCATGGGTCATGGTCATGAAAGAACTTTGCCATGGCGCGCTGTTGATCGGCTGTTTGTGTGTTTTCCTCGCCAAGGTTCCAATTCAACGCCAGCAAATAACCGAAACGCGCAATCAATTCACGATAGTAAAGTTTTCGCTCCGGCCCCAATTCGCCGCGGTCAAGGGCGTAGTCTCGCCCGGGACCATTCAAGTCATCGTTTTCGGTTTCCTGAGTTTTGAAATGCAGAAACAACCCGAGCGCCTGTGCGTGGTCGAACACGATTTGCCATTGATCGAGCTTTGACACGTCGTAATGCATGCGTTCGCCGCGCCCGACAAATGGCCAAACATTATCCCCGTCGCCCCCGGCGTTGTAAGTAAGGAAGCTGACCGCGTTTGCGCCCTGGCTGGCAAGGTAATTCAAAGCGCCGATCAATCCTTTGCCCAAACCGCCCTTCCACGTTGGGTCGCCCGGTGTCCAATCGTTCAGATGCGCAGCATAACTGTGCAACTGTTGTGTGGGACGCGCCTCGCCCTGCCGGGCTGCGCGTAGACGTCCGGGCTCGGTTCCGTCGAAATCAGCGTACGCAAGCAAAGCCTCCGGTGAATCTGCGCCCACTTTTAGGAAATAAAGTCCGGAGCCCGCAAAACGCAGATGATGTTTGCCGACGTATTCGAGCCGGCCGTGCGCGCGAAAATCACGGCCGTGTTTGTCGGTGGGTTTGATCGAGAGACTGCCACGCAATCCGTCGTAGGGAGGCAATGGACTGCCGCCTTGTACAACTGCCGCCAGAGGTCCGTGCCTGAAGTGAATCAGATAATTCCACTGGCCAGGCTTATCCGGGGAAAAATGCGCGCGCCATTTGTTGCCGGATGTTGCAGAAGTGTTGGCGGCGTTGCCGTCGGCCGCGAAATAGCCGGGCACAAGGTGCTTCGGGCTCCCGGACGCATGCGCAAAGGTTACTTCAAAGCAGTAGTCGGTGAACGGGTTGGGCTGCGTGTTTGTTTCGCTTGCAGGTGGGCCGTCCAATGTGAGCGTGACCTTGTGCCATTGTTTGAGATCACCGCTGATAACGACCCGCTGTGCTGCGACGCGCAGTGAAACGAGACCGAACAGCGCAATGCACCAAACGCAGCGTGCGACGTGGTTCATGACCGAAGTGTAGCGCGGCCGTGCACGCGAGCCAATCGCAGAGTTCAGCACGACGATACGCATATTGTGCCAGGCTCAAAGTATCGGTGCTGCGAATGGTTTTCGATTGCCGCGGAATGTGCAGGATCGGTCCGCAGGCTGAAGCCTGCACTACGAACCGGTGGCGGTTTGCAGTCCGGCCTTTATCCGGCTCAGGCCGCATAATTCGCAGCCCGGCGCAGCCGGAACCAAAGTTGCGTGGCGGGCAGAGACCCGGTGTCGGCGCACGTTGACGAGTGCTGCGCTGTTGAACGTTGCGCTATTGAACGTTGTGAGTTGAACGTTGGACGTTAAAAGTTCAGATCAGTTAACCGCCGGGTCGTCTGGTTCGGAACAGTCAACTCCTCAACATTCAAGGCGAATAGTCACATAGATTGATTAGTCATCGAGGCGGGTCTCTTCGCAAAATTATAGAATACGATGGGCTAAAACAACTGTTGTGCGAACTCGTGCAAGTACTGGCGCCAGACTATCCACGTGTGTGCCCCCTCGGTTTCATTGTAAACCACATTGAACCCGTGTTTCTTGAACATCTCAACGGTCGCGCGCGACGTGTTGACAAGGAAATCGTCCTTGCCGGTCGCGAACCAGAACAGCTTCAAGCCTTCCTTGAGCTGCGCGTCGTCGAGGATTGCTTTGTGTTGTTCCTCGAAACTCGGCCCTTGCTGGGCGCCTGCTGGGCCGCCGCCGGTTATCCCGAAAATGCCGGAGCTGAACACGCCAAGGTGTCCGAACCTGGCAAGATTTGGGATGCCAATGTTCAACGTCTGCGCCCCGCCCATCGAAAGGCCGGCGATCGCCCGGCTCTTTCGGTCGGCGTAAACCCGGTAGTTCTTCTCAACGTAAGGCATTATGTCTGTCAGAAAATCCTGGGTGAACTCGTCAAACCCGAATCCGGCCCCGAATCGGAACGGCCCGGTATGCCCGGCGGGCATGACCACGATCATTGGTTTGGCCTTCTTGGCGGCAATGAGATTGTCGATAATGAACCCTGCGCGCCCGACAGAACTCCACGATTCATCGCAATCGAACGCCCCATGCAGCAGGTATAGCACCGGAAACTTGCCCTCCCCAGATTCGTACCCCGGCGGCGTGTAGATGTGCATGCGACGAAAACGCTTTAGCGCGGTCGAGTAGTAGGTCACCTTCGACACCGCGCCGTGCGGCACGTTCTGGGTGTCCATGAAATCCGCGCCTGGAACCCCGACGAGGCTCCACGTGTTCGCATTCGATTCGCTGGTCGCAGGGTTTCGCGGGTCGATCACAGGCACGCCATCCACATTGAAGTTGTACCTGTAATAGCCGGGAGGTACAGATTCGAGTGTTATCTCCCAAACGCCCTGCTCGTTTTTCGTGAGGTTTCTGCCCTGATTGGCGCCCGCACCCTGGCCCGGCAAATCAGTGCCTCCAAGCCTTACCGACTCTGCTTTGGGCGCAAGAATCCGGAACGTGACCTTCCGGTCCCGGGTCACTTCGGGTGAAATCACCTGTGGACCTTGGGCAGCGCCAAATCGCGGTGTTTCTGGGCGTGGCGCGGGTGGCGTCGGCGCTTGACTGAGAACCGAAGCGGCAGAAGCGATTCCTGCGGTGATTACGGCGTACTTGAGCAATGCATTCAGAGCTTTCATGGGCGAGTACATATGTGTTGAACCCAAGGCTGCCCTCGAGGGCAGCAAAAACAATCTCAAAAGAAGACATCTTCCGCCGGATCAGGTTACGCCCTGTGCAATTGACTCGAATGCTCGACATTCTGATTGGGGAGGAACTCTGACAGTGGCTTGCGACCGTGAGGCTGCACTTGCAAAGAATGCGAGTCTATTGAAAGGGCCGATCGGTTGGAGGCGCGCCAGCCCGCATATTTCGCAGACCAGCATGGCCGGAACCAAAGCCGCCCGACGGCCAACACCCCGGCTCTTGCACCCCCCGGACCTTCAACCACGCCAAGCTTGGAAATATGCCCTGCGACTCCGTCGCCGGGAAGAGCGCGCTGATCAAGCCCCCACTGCACGCGGCGCTGCCGCGGATGCAGTGAGCGTTGGTAGGCGCCAAGCGCCTGGAGTGCGGCAGCTTGCTGCCGCTTTGTTCTTATGCGCGAACAACGTGTCCGTCCCCATGTCGGCAGCGAGGGGTTCCTCCACAGACTTCGGCAACGGCCGATTCGAACAAGGGGCAATTCGCGGCCTACGCTGCAAGCAGAGGCCAAAGCCCAAACAACGAGCCTGTCACCTTATCTGACTCACTCCTGAAGGCCGTACCGTTGTGATCGCATTACTGGCTGCCAGAGAAGCAGATACGAAGAAACTGACCAAACTCGCAGCCCGAAAACGTTCGCGAACATGAAGGGCCTTTTGTAATGATGTATCCTGAGCGGTCTGCGAAGCGGGTGTTTTCACGAGATCAAGGAATATGTGGGGCAGGTGGAGCTTGGCCAAGGTGTTAACTTTTTGTAAACAGCCGGTGAATGACTTCTAATAAGTTGTGGTTGACGATTGAAGCTGTCTCCCAAACATGGCGTGCATGGGTACCGCTGCAGTCGGCAAGGATGCCGTTAAACCCCCCGCGCCGCATAACTGGCGCACAAGTGATGAGGACGAAGTCAACAGGCGCCACCTCAGGGCGCGCGAGGAAGACTTCCTTGTGTCGAACCTCGATCCACGATTTCCAATATTCTCCAATTTCTCTGTCAAATCAGGCAGCGGTCTTGCCTATTCGGTTGAAATCCGCGATGTCAAAGGGCGCCAGTTTGCGTGTGATTGTGTCGATTTCCGCATAAACGGTCTTGGGACATGCAAACACGTGGAGGCGGTGCTGCTTTATTTGGAGCGCCGATTCAAGAGGCTTTTCTCAAGCGCTGTCGGCAAGGAGTCACCACGATTGGATGTTGTTCTGGACCTTGCAAGGGACACTCTGCGGCTGGTGAGCCCGACCGGCAGAATTCCGCCGCCACTTCAGGAATGGTTTGACTCGGACGGATTACTGCTGAACGCGTCTCCTGAAGAAGCGGTGTCGGCCGTCGAGACGCTTCGTCGGGATGGACTGCCGGCTTTGCGCATTTCGCAGGAAATCGGCCCGTGGCTTGAAAACCGGCGCCGTGCCGCTGAGCGGAAGCAGTTGCGCCGGCAGTACGAGCTGAAAGTGCAGAGCGGCGAATGGCCGTCGCATGAAACGAAAGTTCCGCTGTTCCCCTATCAGCGGGAGGGCATGTTGCATTTGGCCTTCACTGAGCGCGCACTTTTGGCTGACGAAATGGGTTTGGGGAAGACGATCCAGGCGATAGCGGCGTGCGCATTGCTTCACAGGCTTGGCAAAGCGGAGCGCGTTCTTGTGGTGGCTCCTGCCTCGCTGAAAACAGAGTGGGAAGAGCAGATTCGGAAATTCACTGATCTGCCTTACCAGCCTGTGTTTGGGGGACGGTGCAGACGACTTGGCGCCTACTCGAACGCGCCCTTCTTCACGGTTGTCAACTACGAGCAAATGGTGAAGGACGCGCTCGATGTCAACGCAAGGCTTCGCCCTGACGTCGTCATCCTCGACGAAGCACAGCGAATCAAAAACTGGAACACCAAGACCGCCCAGGCAGTAAAGCGCCTGAAAAGCAGATACGCGTTCGTGCTTACCGGCACCCCGATCGAAAACAGGATCGACGATCTCCACTCGATAATGAGTTTTCTGGACCCGGCGATACTGGGGCCTTTGTTCAGGTTCAACCGCGACTTTTACGAACTCGACGACCGCGGGCATCCGGTCGGGTACCGCAACCTCGACGCCCTTCATGCGCGCATTAAGCCGTATTTGCTTCGCCGTCGAAAAACAGACGTCGAGACCGAACTCCCCACAAGAACTCAACGCAACCATTTCGTGCACCTTACCCCGGCACAGGAAGATGCCCATGCCCACCACGCCCAACAAATAACACGCCTGGTCAACATCGCCGAGCGCAGGCCGCTTACCCGCGAAGAACAGGACAAACTCCAGCGCGAGCTTGCGATGGCGCGCATGGTTTGCGATTCAAACTACATTCTCGATCCCAACGACCGCGGCTGTCCCAAGCTGGCCGAACTGGAGAAAATCCTCGAGGATTGTTGCGCAAACGATGCGAAGGTCCTTGTATTTTCGGAATGGGAGCGAATGCTCGAGTTGGTGAGGGACCTTTGTGACAAGCGCGGAATAGGGTACGCATGGCACACTGGCAGCGTCTCACAAAAACGCCGGCGCGCTGAAATCAATGCGTTCAAATCCGATCCCGAGTGCCGCGTGTTTTTGAGCACCGACTCCGGCGCAACCGGCCTCAATCTCCAGGACGCAAGTGTGGTCGTGAATTGCGACCTCCCGTGGAACCCGGCCAGGCTCGAACAGCGAATCGCGCGCGCATGGCGAAAAAACCAGAGCAAACCGGTCACCGTCATCAACCTCATTTCTGAAAACACGATCGAGCATCGCATGCTGGCCACACTGGCAGCAAAGCAGACCGTGGCCGAGAGCGTTCTCGACGAGCCCGGCAAGGTCAAAGAAATCTCGTTCCGCGGCGGGCGAGCGGCGTTCTACGAGAGGCTGCAGCAATTGGTTGGGCCGCTGACCGCTGCTCCCAAGCCGCCTGTGCGACAGCAGCCTGCGTTGCCGGCAGACCCAGCGCTTGCGTTTGCCGAATTGGTGGCCCAGAGAAACCCGGCCGGCGTTATCCGATGTGAAGAGCGATTCCCACAGTCAGGCACGTATTCGGTGCTCGTGGTCGTCGTGGAACGGGATGCTGCTCAGCAGCGCGAGCAGTTGGCCGCTTTGCACCGCGAGTTGTACGGAGCAGGACAAGACAAGGCAGGGGAAACAACCCGGCTCGAGGTCATTGACCGCCAGACCGACGAAACAATACAAAAGCTCGTCGAGGCGGGATTGATTGCCAGGACAACCCGCGCATCGAGGCTGCTCTATCCGACGCCGCAGGGGAACGGCACGCCCCAGCTCTCGCCCGAAGAACAGGCCGATGCAAAAGCCAAACGCGAAATCGCTGCAAGAAAGCTTAAAATGGCAAAGCTCCTCGGCGAGGGCGGTTTTGATTCAGAAGTGCGAACGGCATTATTCGAAGCGATATATGCCCTTGCCAAAGCCATGGCGGTTGAAAGCCGTCTCCCGGAACCGGCGACACTCGAAGACGCTTTGCTTCCCCCTCTCTCGCATTCGTGGAAAGAAGCGCTCGACCTGATAAAGAGCTTCATCGCAGACGCCAGCCATCCGTGGCAGCCCCTTGTGGACGCGCTGTCAAAGCTGTGAGGCTGGACAGCCAACAAATCAACGATTTCTCAGGAGGTGGCAGCCGGCGGCCACTTTATGGATCGCAGCACCCAAACTCTTGATTGCCGGTTCGTCTGCGAGGAGAACATTCTGCGGAATCCAGACAGCATCGCGGCAGACCTGCTCGCAGACCGGGCAGCACACCTCGGAGTATCGCACGCCTTTGCCTGTCAGCGGCGCAATTATGGGATGAGCAGGCAAACGATCCGTGTTCTGGAAAACGGCGTTTGCGTATAGAGGCCTGTACCAGCCCCGTGAAACGGGGACGCCTTCGGCATTGAGAGCTTCAATAAAACGGTCCCGCGACACGCCCAGAACAGACTCGTCCACGCGAAAGATGTACATGTGATAGCTTCTGCGCGTCATGCGCGGCTGTGGGGCGAGCAACTGCACGCCTTGCAAGTTTGCAAGCGCGGCGTCGAGGAGACTCGCGTTATGTTGGCGCCGTTTGATCTGTTCGGGCAAACGCGAGAGCTGCGCCAGAAGAATCGCAGCTTGGAACTCGG
>JARYMD010000101.1 GCA_029907285.1 Verrucomicrobiota bacterium
ATGTAAATGAGGGTGTTGGATCGATGCGAGGAAGTGCGCGGGCTTGCTGCGGCGATGGACGTATCGGCTGCGGGTGGGGCGGTTGCTGGTTTGCTGGCGCATTGTCGGAGCCGGGTGGGACGCTGGGTTGTCGAGGCTGGCGGGGTGGGATCGATTGATGATGTTGAGCGTGTGGTGTGCGACAGGCTGGGGCTGGTGATTGAGGAAGCGTGGACGGACGCTGATCTTGGCCAGATTTGCCGGCAGTATGTTTCTCAGGGCGAACCGGTGTTTGGATGTCTTTGGAGTCAGTTTGATGAGGGCACCTATGCGGTTTTGATAAAGTGCCGGAGCTCGGTGGCGGCCGGGAGTGCACGGCATGTTGCGGTGATAGACTGCCGCGGGGAAAAGAGGCACAGACGGTTTTTCAGCAGGTGGCATGAGATTGCGCACATGATGATGTTGCCACCGAGTGCGGAATCGCCGGTTCACCGGTCTGGGGATGGGCAATCGGCGGTTGAGCGGTTGATGGACACGATTGCGGCGGACCTGGGCTTTTTTGAGCCGGTGTTTGTGCCTGTGCTTGCAGCAGAGGTGAGGTCGGCGCGGGGATTGAGTTTTGCCGGTGTGGAACGAGTGCGTCGCGGATACTGTCCGCGGGCGAGTTACGAATCGACGCTGCGTGCTTGTGTTGACCGGCTTGGGAAGGCGGCGATGATTTTGGAATTCGGGTTTGATGTCGATGCCGGCGGTGCAGGATGTCTTCCTGCGGGCGTGAACAGGAGCGGCGGATTGCGGAATGAATTGCGTGTATTGAAATCTGTTTCGAACGCAGAGGCACGCGGCATTGGATTTGCGGTTTGGCGAAACTGCCGTGTGCCGGGCAAATCTCTTTTGTCGAACTTTTTCTTTGACGCGGAGGAATGGCGTGGGGCAGGGGAGTGTGAACTGGTTGAGCAGAGCGCATTATGGCGGGGGGCTGGTTTGACGTGGCCGGGAGACCGGTTGAGGATCGTGATGATGATGCGGCGCGGCCGGGGGTTGGCGATGGTGTTTCCGGCGGAGCAGGAGGACATCTGATTATTTGGCAGCCTGACAATGATTATTAGCGCCAGCCGACGCACAGACTTGCCCGCCTATTATTCGGAATGGCTGATGAACCGGATTCGAGCAGGCTATTGTCTTGTGCCGAATCCGTTCAATCTGCGTCAGGTGACGCGTGTTTCGCTGTTGCCGTGCGATGTTGAAGTGTTTGTGTTTTGGACCAGAGACGCGCGTCCGATGATGGGTTTTCTGCGTGAGCTGGATGAGATGGGGCACCGGTACATGTTTCTAGTGACCGTGGTGGATTATCCGGGCGCGCTTGGGCCGGGTGATCTTCCTGTTGAGGTTGCGATTGACATGGTGAGGCGTTTGGCCGACGCGATCGGTCCGGACCGTGTTGTCTGGAGGTACGATCCCATTGTTTTCTCGAACGTGACGGACACCGCGTTTCACATTGCGCGGTTTGGCCGTTTGGCCGAAACCTTGCGTGGCAGCACGCGGCGCGTGATTGTGAGCGGACTGAGCCTGTACAGAAAGAACCGTGGTCGGTTGCAAGAGCTGGGCAGGGATGGGATTGTGATCCAACCCAAGTGTGAGATTGTGGAGTGTGAGATTGCAAGGCTGTTGAGCGCCATGGCGGAGACAGCAGGCGCCAACGGGATCGAGTTGGTGAGTTGTGCGGAGGCGCTTGACTGGCGGAGGTTCGGCATCGAGCCGGGACGGTGCATTGACAACGAACTGATTGGGCGTGTTTTTGGCATTAAGGTTGACAGTCGTAAGGATTCTGGGCAACGCCCGGAATGCAGGTGCGTGATCAGCAGGGACATTGGGGCGTACGACACGTGCATTCGGGGTTGCCCGTACTGCTATGCTGTGAGTGATCTGGATGCGGCCAAGAGGAGACACGCATCGCACGATCCTTCATGGCCTTGTTTGATCAGAGTTCCTGACAATTAGGTTCTGACAGGGCCGGGGTGTGTGAATGGCCGGCCCATATGCTGGGCCGGCCATGTGTTGACTGGTGAAATCTGTCGGACACTAATCTCGTGCTGTCGCCTTGCCGGGATCGGAACCGTCAATTGTAACCACCTGCTGGTTCTCAGTGTCCAGGTAGATTAGGCTGACATTGGCCGGCGGTGTTCCAAGCCTTAAGCCACGGCCTCGGTCATCATTCTGGACCAGCCACTTGTTCAACCTGGCCCTCGCCAGTTTGCGGCGAATTGTGTAAACCAAGCGCGAAACGCTGACCGCATCCCAGCGCTTGGAAAAGCTGGTGGTCTTCGCGGTCTCACAATAAATCACCATCGCATAAGCGATGTCGGCAGCCGACAAAAAAGGCGCAATTGCCACTTTGACCGGCACTTGCTTCCCTGCTGTGCGCAGGGCGTGGCAAACCAGGACCAGTGCAACCAAATACTCGGATGGGTTGAGCGATATTTTGGTGTGATTCACTTGCAACATCTGGCCGGCCGTTGCTTCTGCAACGCCGCTGAGTGACCCAGTGTAGTCAGTTGGATAATCGCCTGACAGCCAACACGACGGCTTGGCCTTGCTTTTGACCTGCATGCTTGGGGCGCCTTGAGTTTCTGGCGAGGGACGCATCGGCAGGTCGGCGTGTGGTGTGGGTGGCCGTGGCTTTTGCGAGCCCAAGTCAGCGGGTGTGAAGCCCTGGCGCGGGATGACGGTGTTTGGATTTCTCGCTTCAGGTGTACGCGCAGTGGTGGTTTTCATAGTGCTCTGTGGTGTTTGTGGTGCTGGCGAGGAGAAACGAACAAACGAAACGCCAAGGCGCGGTCGTGACCTTTGGCATATTGTTTCGCATGTTGCCGGCGCAATTTCATTTTGGTCGTCAGCGGCTTGTTTTCTCGCCAGTATCATGGTGCCCCAGTCCGCTGGTCGTGTCCACGTAATCGGATGGCAGAGAATTGGCATTGCGTGTTGTTGCTGTCCAGTTGTTGCTGTCCACGCTTTGCCAGTTTTGTGTCAAGGCGTGACAGGGGGTGATGCGGTGAGCATGAAATGCGGGGCCCGGGAATCTCACCAGGGTGAAGGCACCGGTGAATTTAAGGGGGTGGCCGGTGAGATTTCCGGGTTAGGCGGTCTGGCGTGTCAAAGGCGCGGCATGTCCAGTTTTTCGTTGGCGTGTGACGGAGTTTCCAACATACTTCGCCACGAATCGGACGGGTCACATCAGAGGAGCATTTATGGATGAACTCGTTTTAGGGCTGCAAGTGATGGTGGCGCGAGAACTCAACAAGGCGGGGAGCCCTTACAAGCTGGCAGAGCAAATCAAGAGTATCAACGAACAACAACACACTGGGTGTTATGTTGATCGTCGCACGCTCGAGAAACTCGTCAAAAACCCCGAGAAAGTTAACATCTCACTCAGAATGCTGAAGGCGCTGGAGGCGTATTTCGCCTCGAAAGGCATGAGTTTGAAGGGTGTGCCTATTTTCATAAAGCCGTACCTGATTGACAGCCTGGTGGAGCAGAAGCGAATAACGTTTTTTCTGGGGTCGAAGCCAAGACCCGGGACGCATCGCAACGACATCAGCCGGTGGGATACGCGTTCTCTTGCGCGGCTGATAAGCAGAGTGTCCGGATTTGAGGTGCACATGGACTACGACATCGAGGATGTGCTGCTTGAGACTCCGATGGATGAAAAGGCTGCTGCGCGAACGGACTGGTACAAGATGTTGGACGACAGCACACGTTCTTTGGTTGCGATTGGTTCTCCAAAGGCGTGTCATGCCAGCGAGGTAATGTTGGCTCGGATGCTTGGCGTTGAACCGTTCGAGTCCGCCCTTGGGTGCAATGGAAGCAAACTTCGCGTTCCGTTCGCGTTTGTCTGGCACCGGATGCCGCCAGGGAGGTTCAGAAGCAGTTTTTGCCTGACCCATCGTGAGGTGAAGAGGATTGGGAGCGGGATTGAAATAGCGGATGTTGATGGCCGAAAACACATGGCAGAAAAGAAAACCTCGGCTTTGATCCTCGACATTGACAGATGCCGTGCTGAGCTGGTTCCCGCGGGGAGGACTGAGTGGGATGCGTATGGCATGATAGTTGCCCAGCGGCGGGCTGGAGGCAGCGTGTGGGTGGTTTTGGCCGGGATCACGGGGCCGGCAACATACGCTGCAGCTGAACTTTTGAAGGGTATCCGGGGTGAATTGCCTCGACAGGAGCCCAATGGCGGGATGGTTTTGATTCAGCCCATAGCGGTCACTATCAAGATAGATCGAGATTGCAAGGTGGGGGACAACCGTGAAATCAAAAACCCTCGGTTGATCGGGGAAGCATTGCTATGGAAAGCAACGTCTGAGAAGGAGTCACTTTGGGAGAAATCCGCCCAATGACATCTTCGGCCGAACTTCAACTCCCTTTGGCACGACCAATGGCGGGACAAGGACGTTCGTTCTGATTGTGCAGCTGCAAGAGAGATCGCGCACGATGGGGTTTGGGACCGGGCAATCGGTGTGCCACCGCGATCTGTTCGGCGTTGACTGATGGGCGTGGACTCTGCGATTTGAGTTTGCGTTTTGGGGGTGTGCGAGAAATGATTCCCCGCGTGTTGAACACGTTGTATTGAGAGGTTGTTATGAGCTGCAAATTTCCGGTTACGTTTGTCGGTTTGTTGATTACGGGCATGGCAATCGGCCAGGCTCAGGGTACAAGTGGCTGGCAGCAACCAGCGCCGCCGGGGACCGACCTGGCGCCGGCGAGCGTCGTGCCCGCCCAACCCAAAGCTGAGTCGCAGGCGAGCAAGCGGCCCGCACACCCGGCGCGTGCGGCAGAGACCAAGGCGCATAGCAGTAAGGCTGCCGGCGCGCGGTTTGCCGGAACGCTCCTGGCCGTTGACAAAGTCGGAATGACGGTCACGGTCGAGAGCGGCGGGAAGAGCACAACGTATTGTGTGACTTCGCACACAAAGTTTTTCAAAGATAAGAAGCCGGCGATCCTTGCAGACGGTGTAGTCGGCGAGCCTGTGTCGGGCGTGGCGAAGAAGACAAAAGACGGCAAGCTGGAGTTGGTTACGGTGAGTTTCGGTGGCAAGGGTTCTGGCAAGTCAGGGGCGGGCAGCGGACGGTAAGCTGGCCCGGGGACAAGCTTTTGGCCTGATCAATCCGTCAGCGGACTTTCTGCGCTGCATTGGCGATCAACTTGCAGTTGCCGATGGCGCGTATTGCTGTTGCGTCTCATCTGGACTGCGATGTAATCGAATAAACATGAGACGGTTTTCTCGGCGTAAGATTCTGGGGGCTGCGGCGTTTGGCGCGGCGGGCATTGGCGTGGCTGCTGGCTCGAAAGCGGCTGAACAAGGAGGCGGCGGTCGATCTGGTGGTGGACTCGACGTCAGAGATTTTGGGGCAGTGGGTGATGGCAAGACAGACGATACCGATGCATTTCGATCGGCGTTGAAGGCGGCCGGGGATGCTGGTGGTGACGTTGTTCTTGTGCCGCGAGGGAATTATTTGATTGGCGGCACGCTTGATGTGCCCGAGCATGTCACGCTGGAGGGCGTATTCCGGGCGCCCACGGCACGGACGCAAAACTGCGGGACCACACTGCTTGCGGTTGCCGGGGCAGGGAAAGCTGATGGTCAGCCTTTCATAACGCTGCGTCAGAATGGAACGCTGCGGGGTTTGACCGTTTTTTATCCCGAGCAGAAGCAGGCCAATCCGCCGACGCCATATCCGTGGACGGTGCGGGGGACAGGCGACAACTGTTCACTCGTTGACGTGTTGCTGGTGAACCCGTACCAGGCGGTTGATTTTGGGACGCAGCCTGCGGGACGTCATTTCATACGGGGATTATATGCGCAGGCTTTGTACAGGGGGATTTTCATTGACCAATGCTACGATGTGGGCCGTGTGGAAGACGTGCATTTGTGGCCGTTTTGGGGCGGTTGGGAGGGTGAACTGGGCAAATTCACCCGCGGGGAAGGTGTAGCATTCATTATTGGCCGGACGGATTGGGAGTACATGTTCAACTGCTTTTGCATCGGGTACAAGGTGGGGTTTCAGTTCATCAAGACGAAGGCCGGGTCGCCGAACGCTGTGCTGACACAATGCGGGTCCGACATTGGTCCGGTGGCTGTGCGTGTTGAGAGTGTGCAGGATCACGCTGGTGTTTCCTTTGTTAACGGGCAATTCATGGCTGGCGTCGAGGTGCTGGAGAGCAATCGCGGGCCGGTTAAGTTTACCGCGTGCGGGTTCTGGGGCATTCCGACCACGGACAATCATGCTGTGTTAGCGGGCCGCGGTCACACGACGTTTAACGGTTGTCACTTTGTCGGCTGGGGCAGAAAGGCCTCAGACGCGCCGTGTATTCACGCCAGGAGCGGAGGGTTGACTGTGACCGCGTGCGACTTTGCCGAGCGTGGCAAGGTTCAAATGGTGATTGAGCCGGGCGTGGACGCAGCGGTGGTGTACGGGAACAGGTTGCGTGGTGAAGCGCGGATTACAAATCTGGCTGGGGACCGTGCGCAAGTGGCATTGAACTGCGTGAGTGACTAGCCAGGCTGTGGCTTCAGGCCGCCCAGACGTCCGGTGCCATAATGCTCAACCGGCACTCGCCGCTCTCGGTGCCTGGCTAGCGTCGCCAGAACATGTGTGGCCGACCCGCGGCCACTTCGTTTATCAGCAAATGGTTCTGCGGCGAATGAGTTGATTCAGAACATCCGACCTGCCACGCAGGCACATCCAAAACCGACACAAGATGATCCCGGAAATCTCACCGGATTGGACGCATGGGTACATCTGAGGGGTTGTCCGGTGAGATTTCCGGGTTAGGTGCGCGAACGGGCGCCGTTGGATTGCTTATTTGATTGCGGCGGAACAGAGGTGTGGTAGAGGTGAAGGTCATGAAGATTTCGTTGCGAGACAATTGCAAGTACGCGCTTGTGGTGCCGACGAGCATGGGTGTTCGGCTGACGCCGGCTGCGGGGCAGCCGGTGCATTGCGGAGGCGCGTTTGTCATGCATGTCACCAGCGCCGAGACAAACGTGGCGAGCATAGCGTCATTTCTTGGCTTGCCGGTGAAGGTATTGACGACGTTTGTGAAGGGGAGTCCGATCGCGCGGCTCATCAAGGACAACCTTCGGAGTCGTGGCATGGACTTCGAAGGGCCTGAAGTTCCACAAGGCGGGCCGTGGGGGTATCGGCACCAGTTTAACATTGCGGACACAGGGTACGGTCCGCGGGGGCCGCGGGTATGGAATGATCGCGCGGGCGAGGTGGGGCGCACGTTGAACGTGAAAGATTTTGATCTGGATCGAATATTCGGGACTGAAGGCGCGCAGATGCTGCACGTGTCCGGTTTGATTGGCGCGTTGTCGCCAGAGACAGGACGGTTTTGTCTGGAGCTGGCACGATCGGCGAAGAAACACGGAACGAGGATTTCATTTGATTTGAATTATCGCGCTTCGTTCTGGAAGGGGCGTGAGAAGGAGTTGTGCGGGATTTTCTCCGAGATAGCTGGCATTGCTGACGTGTTGGTCGGCAATGAAGAAGATTTCCAGCTTTGCCTTGGCGTTCAAGGCCCGGAGGCGGGTGGCGAAAAACTTGCGTCCAAGATCGCCGATTTCAAGCAGATGATTGTTCGCACGCGCGAGGTTTATCCGAACGCATCGGTGTTTGCGACCACGTTGCGTGAGGTTGTGGATGCGAACCATCATTTGTGGGGTGCAATCATGTGTGCCGGCGGCGAATGGCATGTCGTCGAGCCGCGGAGCATCACTGTGCTGGACCGAATAGGGGGTGGGGACGCTTTTGTGGGAGGCCTGTTATACGGGATTCTTCGTGGCTGGGACCCGGAGAAGTGGATTCAATTCGGGTGGGCAAGCGGCGCGCTTGCGGTGACGATGATCACAGATTACGCGCAGCCATTGGACGAGGGGCAGATTTGGAGCATCTGGGAGGGCAAGGCCAGAGTAGTGCGCTGATGGTTGAACGTTTTGATGCGTTTGGATGGATGCGCACCTCTGGCAGGACAGCGGCATGGAGGGAGCATTAGATGGCGGCGCTCGCCTTCTGCGCGTGTGCGTTATTGAGGGCGCTTCTTGCAGCAAGATGCGTGTTTTTCTTCTACGACCAACATGTTTGTGCTCAGGGGATTTTATTTTTGCACGGACGAATCAGGCCGGCCGTTGCCCGCGGCCCGGCTTGTAACCGAAACAAAGCCGTCCCGCAGTCCAAAAGAAGGCATGCGCGCGTCGAAAGACGGTGTGATTGAGATGAACATTCCCCGCTGCGTGCATGGTGGGTGGCGGTGGGTTGTTGTTTGGATTGATGTTTGCCGGCGAGCCGGTGAGATTTCCGGGTCAGGCGCGGGGATGAGCTTTCCGGTACACCTGTTTGAGTCGCTCGGTCGTCATGTGAGTATAGACCTGCGTTGTGGCAAGATGCGCGTGCCCCAACAACTCCTGAACGCTTCGCAGGTCAGCTCCGGCGTCCAACATATGCGTTGCAAAACTGTGCCGTAGCTTGTGTGGTGTGATCCGCGGGTCAAGCCCGGCAGCGGCCAGATAGTACTTCAGTCTCATTTGAACGACACGCGGCGAGATCGGCTCCAGCGACCTTGGCCGGGCAAGGAACGCCGGCATCTCGCCCATTGGCGGCGAGCCGAGCTCGCGCCAATATCGCCGGATTGACTCGAGCGCTGGCGTGCCTATTGGGACGTGCCGTTCTTTTTTGCCTTTTCCGCGGACACGCAACATTTGTTCGTTCCAGTTGATGTCATCGGCTCTGAGCCCGCACAGCTCGCTTATTCGCAGCCCGGAGGAGTAAAGGGTTTCCATGATGGCGGCGTCGCGCAAAAGTTCGAGGCGTTTTTCCCGGTTTTCTTTCGAGTCTTCGCCGTGCTTTTGAAGGGCTTCCCACTCGCGCGCCGGCGCTTGCAGCAGGGCAACGACTTGGTCGGCGCTCAGAAATTGGGGCAGGCGTTTGCCGAGCTTCGGAAGCGCGAGATTCCGAATCGGCGAACCGGCCACATAACCGCGCCGGACAAGGAACCTGTAAAAGGAACGCAGCGCGCTGAACCGCAGATGAACCGCGGCGCGCCCGATATTGTTTCGCCCCAGATAACGCAAATAGGCGCGAAAGTCATCGCGTTCGAGCTTGTCCCACGGAGGCGATTGTTGCCGCTCTTGGCGGAACCATGCGATGAAATCGGCAAGGGCATGGGAATAATTCCGCCGTGTGAATGGCGAAGCTGCGCGATCCGTTGCAAGATGAACGATGAACTCGCGCGCCCACGGGTCGTCATGCCCGCCAAAGTCCGGCGCTGATTCCGGCCGGGTGTCTGCATCGCGCTGCGGGTTCACTTGATCCAAATCTGTCAAAGGAATTTCCCGGGGTTCAGAACGCTGTGTGGGTCAAGGGCGAGCTTGATTTGACGGTGGAGCTGGCGGACTTCGGGCGCAACGGCCATGTTCCACCACGGTTTTTTGGCGAGGCCGACGCCGTGCTCGCCGGTGATGACGCCGCCCCACGCAAGGACTTGCGCGAACAGGTCGTCCAGAACGGCCTTGCTGCGTTCATTGGCCCCTGGCCGGGTCATATCGACCATTACGTTCACGTGAATGTTGCCGTCACCCGCGTGGCCGAAACACGCCACCTGCAGGCCGTGCTCTTGCTGCAGTTCGTCGGCGAAAGCGAACAGGTCCTCTAGCCGCCCGCGCGGCACGGCAATGTCTTCGTTGAGCTTGGTCAGGCCGGTATCGCGAAGTGCGTATGAAAACTCGCGTCGCAACTGCCATATCTTTTCGCACTCGGCCGCGCCGAAAGCCTGGTCGATGAACTTTGGGCGGACGCTGCGGACCACACGCGCAACGTCCTTCAATTCTGCTTTCACGGACTGTTCCTGGCCGTCCAATTCAGTTATCAAGTGCGCTGTGCACCCTGCCAGCCGCCGGCTCCCGGTTCGCTTTCGTGCTGCTTCCAATGTGAAGGCGTCGGCCACTTCAAGCGCACAAGGAAGAAACCCGGCTCTGAAAATCCGCCCAATGGCGCGTGCTGCGTCCCTGGCTGTTGCGAATCCAGCAGCAAGGCACGCGCGGAACGGCGGGCGCGGGATAAGCTTGAGAGTAGCCTCGGTAACGATTCCCAGCATGCCCTCGGACCCCACGAACAGCCGCGCAAGATCAAAACCGGTTTTGTTCTTGTGCGTGCGGCTGCCGAGCCGAACGACCGTCCCGTCGGCAAGCACAACTTTAAGGCCGAGCACATAGTCTCTTGTGACGCCGTACTTGAGACAGCGCGGCCCGCCCGCATTGGTGGCGATGTTGCCGCCGATGGTGGATTCGCCACGGCTTGCCGGGTCGGGCGGATAAAACAGGCCGCGGCGCTCGACTACACGTTGCAGGTCGGCCGTGATTACACCTGCTTGCACGACAGCGACAAAATCGGATTTGTTGATTTCGATAATGCGATTGAGTTTTGCCAGGGACACTACAATCCCGCCGTTCACAGGCACGCATCCGCCGACGTACCCGTGACCTGCGCCACGGGCTGTCACGGGTATGCGATGCTCACTTGCGAAGCGCAAGGTTTTGGCCACAGACTCGACAGAGCGCGCGAGCACAACCGCGTCCGGCACCCTGCTGGCAAACCACTTGTCGCCGGCATGCGCTTTGCGTGTCGGTTCGTCCAGCTTCAACTCACCCGGGGCAAGTTCACGCGCGAGCCGGTCGAATGGAAGACGATGACTGCCTTTCATGTTTCCGGAGGCGGTGGAGCAGTCAAGAGCGCCCGGGCATCTTCAGCGTACTCCTCGGGCACTTGCACAAGGATGCCGCCGCAGCCGACGGTGTAACAATCCACAGACAACCCGGAAGTTTCGTGGAGTATTGTTGCTGGGATATCAGCCGCTTCCAGTCGGGACCTGGCCAACTGCGCCTCGGCAGAGCTGAACGTGTGGAAAACAGTGACTGCTGCCATGCGCAAACATTACCGCTTGACGCCGGGACTGCAAGAGCCATCCATGCCGCCAGAGGCCGTCGGCGTCGTTAGCCTGCATATTTCCCAGCCCGGCGTAGCCGGAAACACAGTTGCCTGACGCGCAGTGACCCGGCGCCTGCGCACGTTGATGAACGCCCTCTGCCACGCCGGGCTGGGAAATATGCGGGCTGAGGGGCGATGAAATTTCCGGGGTGTGTCTGGTTTGTTTCGAAATATTTGGGCCATCTGTGAGAGTTGACTTTAACCCATAAATATGGGAGTGTTGCACGCAGTGAAGACGACGATGGAACTGCCAGACACCATATTCCGCCAAACGAAGGCATTGGCGGCGCGCAAGGGGATTCCGCTGCGTCAGGTTGTCGTGGAGGCTCTTGCACAGTATCTCAAGGCGGACAAGGAAACGGCCGGGGACAAGCCGTGGCTAAGGGCGTTCCAGAATGTGAAGAAGGACCAAGGCCTTGCACGGGAATTGCGTGAATTGGAAAGGCGCATTGTTGAAAGCTGTGAGCAAGTAAACCCGGAGGGGTGGGAATGATTCTCGACACAAATGCGATTTCGGCCTGGGCAGAGGGCGAACCCCGGGTGCTGAAACTCATCGAAGCGCAGACGTTTTTGTGCCTTCCAGTGATTGTGATTGGCGAATTCCGCTATGGACTTCGCGGCTCGGGCAAGCGGGCAATATTGGAACCCGAGCTTGATTTTCTCGAGCAGACGTTGCGTGTGCTTGATATCACGCGCGAGACTGCCGCGGTCTATGCGACGGTTCGGTTCGAACTGAAACGGCGAGGGACGCCAATCCCGGAGAATGACATCTGGATTGCAGCTTTGGCA
>JARYMD010000102.1 GCA_029907285.1 Verrucomicrobiota bacterium
ATCCGTCCGCCCCGCGATGAAACAGCCGATGCCTCGCGGTGGCAATTCACCGGCGATCACCACCTCAATTGTGCCGTGGTGCGGTCGAACAACACCGCCGGCGTGCCGAGTCATTGCCTCGCGCCCAAGAACACCATCCCAAACGCGCTCGCCATCGCGCAAGCTGGCGGACAACAATTCGCCGCGAACGACCCGATCAGACCTGTTGACCAGCGTCCACAAGCGCAAGCCCGTCCATTCCCAAAGGCTCGCGTACACGTCCGGCTGCAGCGTGGGAACAAGAGGCGTCCAACCTTCGCCGGTGAAAAGATGCGCAAACCTTCGTTGCAGAGGCAGCATGGAACGGAGAATGGATTTGTCACGGGCGCACCATCCGTTCCATGTGCCGAAGATGTTCTCCCAAACCAAAATACCGGCGCCGTTCATCCATGCGGAGTGCAGTTCTGCAGTGTGATCCCGGTCCCAGCGCCTGATCAGGTGCTGCTGATGACGGCGCTCGAACCAACGGTTGCGGAGAACTCCGGGAACATGGCTGTCAGGGAACCATTGCGCCCAGCTAAGGTGATGATCGTGAACGCTTGCCAATGGCAGAGCCAGTTCGCTTTCGAGGACCACCCCCGGCCGAACAGCATCCAGTGCCACGCGCCACTCGCTTGCACCGCGCTCGAGTGTGTCGAGAAACACGCCGTCGGCGTCCAACGCGGCAATTAATTCGGCCATGACCACGGGATCGTCCCTGCCTTCGCGGCGTGTGTGGGTGTCCCACGGGTTGTAGTCAAGGAAAACGCGAACACCGGCTTTATGAAGCTGGTCCACGGCCTTGCGCAGCGATTGCAAGCCGCCCGGCTGTTCACGATAAAAATCGAACTGATTTCGCGCGTCCAAGCCAATGCGCGGGTAAGCGTGCCAGAGCACAACGCTGTCAAAGCCGCCGAACTCCTTGTGTGCATGAGCCAGAAACCGGGCCACATTATATCGTCCCGTGCGAACGTCACAGAACAACTCATCGTTCAGCATGACGAATCCACAGGCAAAACAGCTTGCGGCCCATGAGAACCCGGGCTGTTCATACAGCGCAGACGAATAGTGCATGTCACGTCTGACCGATTCGCGCCATGCAAGCAATCTTTGACGGAATTCGGGCCAGAGACCCGGGTCCGACGGCGCTGGAATGAGGTTTTCTTCAGGCGCGAACTTCCATGCAGCGGCTGCCGCATTGGCATTGGAACGCAAACCGAGCCCGCCTGACAACGCAACACCCGCGGTCAATCCAATCCAATCACGTCGGGATATCAACATTGGAAAGATTTCAACTCCTATCCTGCGAATCGGCAACTTGGATTTGCTGTGGGAGAGAATGCACATTGGCATTCAAAGGCGGCCATGCCAATTATGACATGTGATACAGCGCAATGAGCGCTTCAGTCCCAATGCCCTATCTGGTGGGCCGATGGCTGATGCGGCTTGCGATGGGGTTCTATTTCACGCGCTGTTTGGATGGCCTGCGAACTTGTTGCATGGGCTGTCTTTGCCGGTAGCGAGCCTTGGTGCGCATCATTACTTCAGCCGAGCGCAGCGGTTCATGGCCAGTCAGCGCTGTGCCAGGGTGCTTTTTCGGGCACCGTTTGCGGCCGGGCGGTTGCTGGCCCTGCGCAACGAGTTGATCGCCCAAATCGAGGCCGCCCGGTGGAAACTGCCAGCCAAGACGCCATTCGGCAAGGCGAGGTCGCCGCCTTGTTGATGGGCAAAGTGCCCGTCAACCTCAACTACACGCTCTCAGAAGCTGTGCCGACCTCCTGCGCGCGCCGCGGGCATCTGCCAGACAGGAAGCCGCCGCAGTCGCATCGGCCGGCCACGCACATCCAAAGTCTGATTCCGGTTGCGGTGACACACACCCGTGGCATACTCGGCCCGGCATCTGTTTGTTGAGAGCCTGTCAGCACCACGAGACTTGCGCGTCTGACAATGAACCTCAGCAAATCGATTCGCGGGCACAGAAACGTTCAACAGGCAAAATTGGAAAGTGAAACCAACTGACCTGCGCGGCATTTTGCAGTATGTGCCGCATTTTCGTGAAAACGCGTTTGTGATCAGCCTCGATGGCGGCATCGTCGCGGACGAGAACTTCGCCAATATCGTGCTCGACATTGCTGTCCTGCGTTCCTTGAACATTCGCGTGGTTATCGTTCACGGCGCTTCAGCACAAATCCGCGCAATGGCAGAACAACAGGGCTGGACACCATCCGATCTCGACGGCACAGGCGTCACCGATGCCGCCACACTCAACCTTGCACTCACAGCCGCAAGCCGTGTCACTCAGGAGATTCTCGAAGGTCTCGCAACCCAGGACCTCCGAGCCGCATGCCCAAACGCCATCGTCGCCCATCCAATGGGCATAATCCACGGCGTCGATCACCTGTTCACAGGCAAGGTCGAGCGCGTCGATTCCGAGCTTCTCCATGCGCTTCTCCAACAGGGCATAATTCCGGTGATTCCGCCGCTCGGATTCGACGGCGAAGGCCGAACTTATCGTGTCAATTCCGATGCCGTCGCCGTTGCCGTTGCCGAAGCACTCAAAGCCGTCAAGGTTATCTATATCACCACTTACGAGGGCCTGTTCAAACAGGGCCGATTGTTCCACCAAATACTCGCAAGCGACCTCGAACAATGGCTGGCCCAAAACCGCGACGATTTCCAGCCGTCCTCGCTCTCAAAAGCAATTCACGCCACCGCCGCTTGCCGGGCAGGCATCCCCAGAGTCCACATCATCGATGGCAGAGTCGATGAGGCTCTCCTGACAGAGGTTTTCTCGAATGAGGGCATCGGCACACTGGTCTATGCAAACGAATATCAACAAATCCGACGCGCCCTCAAAAAGGATATCCCAAACATCCTAAAACTCATCCGGCCTGCAATGGAAACCGATGAGCTGATGCGCCGCACCCGCGCCAGCATCGAAAAATCACTCAGCGACTTCTACTTGTTCGAAATAGACCAAAACCCGGTTGGCTGCGTCGCCCTGCACGTGTACCCGGAAACCGGCAAGGGCGAAATCGCCTGCCTCTGCGTCAAGCCCTCCCACGAAAATCAGGGCATAGGGCGGAAACTCGTTCAGTACGCCGAAAACAAGGCACGCGAACTCGGCTTGCGCGAACTAATAGCCCTCTCAACTCAGTCATTCATGTTCTTCAAATCCAAAGCCGGTTTCCAAGAAGGAACTCCCGACGACCTCCCCGCAGTCCGCCGCGAACGCTATGAACATAGCGGCCGCAAATCGAAAGTCCTAATTAAGAAATTGCAGTGACCAGCCCGGGCCATATCAGCTCTCACTCGCCCTGCCGACAGTTGGTCCGGCGATGGTTGCTGAGCTGCCGTCGACTCCAAATCCTCCCAACAAGGCACGTCCTGATAGTCAGCATTCGCCGCCAGCGAATGTGGTGGCTCCGCAAACTAAACACCGCCTCGTCTCGCCCCACCTACCGCCTCGTGCGCGATTTCACAGTGTCAACCTCAAAATTCGGCACCGGCCAGGCCGAAGCATCAAACCGCACCCCGCTCGGGCTCCACAGAATCGCCGCGAAAATCGGCGCAGGTTGGCCAGTCGGAACCGCTTTCGTCGAGCGCCAACCAATCGGATTCGTCTGGCAAGGCCAACCTTCAGCACCAATAGCCCACCGTATCCTCTGGCTCGAAGGGCTCGAACCCGGCTTTAACTCTGGCGCTGGCTGCGATTCCCGCCAGCGATTCATCTACATCCACGGAGTCGCCGACGAAACCAAGCTTGGCCAACCCAACTCCCATGGGTGCATACACATGCTCGCATCTGACCTCTTGTGCCTCTTCGACTGCATTGAACCCCCAAGCATGGTCTGGATCGATGCCGACTGACCCTAGCAACCCGTTGAAAAACTGGCAGTTAAGAGAAAAAGCAGATTTTTCGAAATTTTGCTTGCCACCACAACAGGTTGTATTAGCGTGCTGTGACTTACCCAACTAAATGGGGTGTTGCGGCCGGCCCGTGATCAACCCCCCATCCAGTGTGGGTTTGACGGATTTCTCAACGTTTGCCCACGCCGGCCCGGCAACGTTACAACGACGTAACCTGACTGTAACAGTCACAGACCAGTTAATGCCATGACCCAGGCCAATGCACGGTTAGTTTCGGCTCCTGCGCAGCCAAACCGCAAGCCCAAGCGCCATGACCAATCTGTCAATCCCGCCACGCCCCAAAACGCCGCCGGGCAAAAGCTGCTGCGTATCGAGCGGGTGTTCAGTGCACCAAGTGTTAACCCATTCGATGAGGTTGAATGGGAAAAGCGCACAGCCGAAATCACTGACGACACCGGCAGAGCGATTTTCAGACAGGAAGGCGTCGAAGTCCCCAAAAGCTGGTCGCACCTCGCCACCAAGGTCGTCTGCTCGAAGTATTTCTACGGCGATCCACAGAAACCCGACGAACGCGAGTACTCGGTCAGGCAGCTCATTCATCGCGTCGCACGAACGATAGCCGACTGGGGCATTCAAGACGGTTATTTCAGTGCCGAAGACGGCGAAGTGTTTTATCAGGAATTGGCGTGGCTGTGCTTGAACCAGTACGGCGCGTTCAATTCCCCGGTATGGTTCAACGTCGGGCTGTACCACCAGTACCGCGTGGGAACAAACTCAGCACGGGGCAATTGGCATTACAACCGGGAAAAAAGGGCCGCTGAACGTACTCCGACACAATACGAGCATCCCCAGGCCAGCGCCTGTTTCATCCAAAGCGTCGAAGACAACATGGAGAGCATCATGCAACTCGCGTTCAGCGAAGCCATGCTCTTCAAATACGGCTCGGGCACCGGCACAGACCTTACCCCCATCAGGTCATCGAAAGAAAAGCTCAGCGGCGGTGGCAGACCAAGCGGGCCATTGAGCTTTCTCAAAGTCTATGACCAGGTCGCCAACGTCGTCAAATCAGGCGGCAAAACAAGGCGCGCCGCAAAAATGAACACGCTCCGCGATTGGCACGGGGACATCGAGGAGTTCATCGAAGCAAAACAAAAAGAAGAGCGGAAAGCATGGGCGCTCATCGAACAGGGTTACGACGGTTCGATGAATGGCGAGGCCTACAGCTCCGTAATGTACCAAAACGAAAACCTGTCCGTCCGAGTCAGCGACGAGTTCATGCAGGCCGCAATCGAAGGGCGCGAATGGTGGACACGATCCGTCACGACCGGCCAGCCGCTCGAGAAAAAAGACGCAGCAAGACTGCTCTACAAAATCGCCGAAGGCACATGGGTTTGCGGCGACCCCGGCATGCAGTACGACGGCGCCATCCAGAAATGGCATACTTGCAAGGGCACTGAACCCATCCACTCCACAAACCCATGCAGCGAGTACGTATTCATCAACAACACCGCTTGCAACCTCGCTTCCCTGAATCTCATCAAGTTCCGCAAACCTGATGGCACTTTCGACGTCGAACGATTCAAAGCCGCAGTCCGCATATTCATCACCGCCCAGGAGATACTCGTTGACAACGCCGGCTACCCAACCCAAATCATCGCCGAAAACTCACACATCTTCCGCACGCTGGGCCTCGGCTACGCAAACCTCGGCTCGCTCATCATGAGTTTCGGCCTGCCCTATGACTCCGACGAAGCCCGCGCGCTGACCGGCGCCATCACCGCAATCATGACCGGCCACGCTTACGAGCAGTCCGCTCAAGTGGCGTCCATACTCGGCCCGTTCCAGGGATACCACGACGCCCGTTGCGCCCACGTCCAAAACCCGGCCGCAAAAGACAACGTCGAATCCATGCTCGCCGTCATCAAACTCCACCGCCAGGCCGTCGAAGCAATCACCCCAAGCTCCGACTTCGCCTGCCTCAAAGAGGAAGCCCGGCGATGCTGGGACCGCGCGCTTGAGCTTGGTCAGCGTTTCGGCTTCCGCAACGCACAGGTCACCGCCCTTGCCCCAACCGGCACAATCGCGTTCCAAATGGACTGCGACACCACCGGAATCGAACCCGACATCGCACTTGTGAAATACAAGGTGCTCGCCGGCGGCGGATCGCTCGTCATCGCAAACAAAACCATCCCCGATGCACTCCGCCGACTCGGATACAACTCCGAGGAAATAGACCGGATCGTCGCCCACATCGAAAAGTTCAACACAATCGAAGACGTCGAGGAAAACGGCAAGGTCATCCAAAGCGGCTTGAAACCCGAACATCTCCCGGTTTTCGATTGCGCCTTCAGACCAAAACGCGGCAAGCGCTCGATCCATTACATGGCGCACCTCAAGATGATGGCCGCAGCTCAGCCGTTCATCAGCGGCGGCATCTCGAAAACAATCAACATGCCCAACGAATGTACCGTCGAGGACATCCGCAACGCTTACGTCCAAGCGTGGCAAATGGGCCTCAAGTGCGTGGCAATTTACCGCGACGGCTCGAAACGCTCACAGCCACTCAACACTCAACGCGTCACACAAGGTTCATCGGCACAGACACAGGAACTCGAGGCGCTCCGAGCGCGTGTCGCCGAGCTCGAAGCCGAAGTCGCAAGGCTTCGTGCGCAGGTTGGCAAACCGATCCGCCGCCGGCTCCCCGACACACGCAGGGCCGTCAATCACAAGTTCAATATCGCAGGCCACGACGGTTATCTGAATGTCGGTTTGTTCGATGACGGCCAGCCGGGTGAACTGTTCATAACCATGGCAAAAGAAGGATCAACCATCGGCGGTTTGATGGACACTGTCGCCACACTTACCAGCATCGCTCTCCAGTATGGAGTGCCCCTCGAAGCGCTGGTCAGGAAATTCAGCCACCAACGCTTCGAGCCAAGCGGCGTCACAAACAACAAGGTAATCAGAAACGCTTCATCAATCATCGATTACATCTTCCGATGGCTTGCGCTGGAGTTCATACCTGGATACAGAGAAGAGCACTCTCAAAACCACCGCCAGCAAGAACTGCCAATCCCGGGGCTCCAGGAGGAAATCAGAAAGCGCATCAACAAACCCGTCCCCGAACTGCCGATCGAACAGGACGCTGAACAGCCGCAAACGCAAGGCCAACAGCAAAACACCACAGTTCCCGGCTCGGCTTCATCCCAAAGCGCCCGCGACCAAAACCCGTCGTTCGCGTTTGTCAACCAGCTCGACGCGCCACTTTGCACGAACTGCGGGCAGGTCACAGTCCGCGCAGGCAGTTGCTACACCTGCCCAAATTGCTTCACAAGTCAGGGCTGCGGTTGAACCGTGGACTTGCACGAGTACCAAGCCAAACAGCTCCTGGCCGCTCGAGGAGTCGCCGTGCCGGCCGGCGATGTGGCCGAAAGCCCCGACCGGGCACGCACGATCGCAGAACGTTTGCTCGAAAGCGGCGTCCGGCGCTTTGTCGTCAAAGCGCAAATCCACGCAGGTGGCCGCGCCCTTGGTTCATTTGCCGGACATCCCAACAAAGCCGGCATCACTTTTTGCTGCACACCTGAGGAGGTCGAGCACGCCGCAAGCGAGATGCTCGGCAAGACACTTGTCACCGACCAAACAAGGCCAGAAGGCAAACGCGTCCTGAAAGTCCTCGTCGAAGCTGCCATCCCTGTCGAGCGCGAGTTCTACGCCGCAGTCGCTCTGGACCGGACCAAAGACTGTCCAGTTCTTCTGGCCTCAGCCACAGGCGGTGTAAGCATCGAAAACGCTGTTTCCGCCTCCCCGAACCGTCTCGTCAAAGAGTGGATCGATCCGTTTCTTGGGCTTCGACAGTTCCAAGCGCGCCGGGTGGCCGCAGCTCTGGGCCTCGTCGGCGGTTCGATCCTCACCGCAGCGGACTTCTTCCACAGCATCTACCGCACGTGGTGGGAATGCGACGCCCTGATCGTCGAGATCAACCCGTTCGTCCAAAACACCGGCCACGCCACGCAACATTCAATCATCGCCCTGGACGCCCGAATCACCATCGACGACAACGCACTGTTCAAACACCCGGAGTTGGAGTCCCTCAGAGATGCCTCCGAAGAGGAACCAATCGAAACCGAAGCCAGAAAACACGGCCTCGATTACATCAAACTCGATGGCAACATCGCCTGCCTCGTCAACGGAGCCGGCCTCGCAATGGCCACCATGGACGCCATCAAACAATGCGGTGGAACACCGGCGAACTTCCTCGACGTCGGCGGTGGCGCTTCCCAAGAACAGGTCGCTGCAGCGTTCAAGACAATTATCACCGACACAAATGTCCGCGCCATACTCGTCAACATATTCGGCGGGATAACAGACTGCGCCATCGTTGCCCGCGGCGTCGCCGCAGCAATAAACCAATCCGGAGCAAGGCTGCCCGTGGTTGTTCGAATTGAAGGCAACAATGCCACCCATGGCCGCGCCATGCTCGTCGAAGGCCTGTCAAGAGTCATCGTCGCCCATTCAATCGAAGAAGCAGCAAAAATGGCCGTGCAAGCCGCCGGCGGTTGAGCACGGCAAAGCACTATGGCGATCCTCGTTGATCCAGCAACCAAGGTTCTGATCCAAGGCATCACCGGAACGTTTGGCGCGTGTCATACCCGGCTCAGCCTCGAGTACGGAACGAACATCGTCGCCGGCGTTACTCCCGGCAAAGGCGGCCAGTTTTTCGACAACCGAATCCCGATTTTTGATTCCGTCGCTGACGCGGTTCGTGAAACCGGTGCCACCGCGTCATGCATTTTTGTGCCCCGCGCAAACGCGGCTGATGCAGTCCTCGAAGCGGCCGAAGCAGGCTTGCAGCTTGCCGTTTGCATCACGGAGGGCATTCCCATACATGAAATGCTCGTCGTCAAACGCCAGCTCTCAAGGCATCAGATGAAGCTCGTCGGTCCAAATTGCCCCGGCATTGTAACACCCGGTCCGGAGCCGGATTCGCGCGGCGGATGCAGAATCGGCATTGCTCCGGGTTACATTCACAGGCAAGGGCACATCGGCGTCGTTTCGCGGAGCGGCACGCTCACCTACGAGGCTGTCTGGCAAATCACACGCCGTGGCGCAGGACAGTCAACATGCGTCGGCATCGGCGGCGACCCGGTATGCGGGTTGTCGCTCCTTGATGTTGTGCGCCTGTTCAACGAAGACCCTGACACACACGGCATCGTCATCATCGGCGAAATTGGCGGGTCAGCCGAACAGGAAACCGCCGAGTGGATTCAAAATAGCTGCAGAAAACCCGTCGCGGCATTCGTCGCGGGCACCACGGCGCCTTCAGGACGGCGTCTCGGACACGCAGGCGCCATCGCCAATTCCACCCACGAAACTGCTGCCGCAAAAATCGCCGCGTTCCGTGATTGCAAAATCCCGGTCGCAGACTCCCCCTCAGCCATCGCTGACACGATTCTCAAGCTCCTTTGACGCAACCAAAGCTTGTGCGAATTGAAATGATATAGACAATCCACCCCAACACATTGATCGAGCGCCGGTGGCATGGCCTGACAGGCTCGTCAAATCGCCAGCCTCGGCGCTTTGCGGAGACTGTAATCTTACAGCCAATGAATCTTGCCGATTACCTGCTGAATGTGGCAGCGGTCTTGCTCTGGTTGGGCTGGCGATCAGCTCGATTCATCAAACCCGCACCGGCAGCGACAATTTCATCCGTACTCATACATGTGGGGACAAAAAGGTCGCGCCGATGGCTTCTCCTCGTTTGGTTGCTCGCCCTGCTGCTGGGCAGAGGCGTGCTCTACTGGCGGATTGGATCCCGCGTCAACTGGGTGCCGATCTTGGACATCGGTTGCCTGAGCCTCCAGTTCAACAGCGTGTCACCCACTCGCATGCTGATCTTCTCTTTCGCCAGCTTTGGAGTGATGCTGTTTGTTTTCTACGTCTGGTTGCTTCTGTTGGACGTTGCCAATCGACGCGTGCCCGACACCGATATCTGGCAGAAAATGGTCAGACTTCACCTCGGCTGGCTCCACAACCTGCCCGCCATTCTCAAACTCACGTTGCCAGCCTTTGTCCTCGCCGCAGCTTGGGTCTTCGCAAACCCATACCTAGTTGAGGCCGGAATGGCTGTCCGCCCAACCTCAGCCGTACACATGATCCAACAAGCCGTCGTCGTCGGACTCGGCGCCTTTCTCGCATGGAAATATCTGATCGTTGTCACCCTGTTCCTTGGCATCGTCAACACCTACCTGTATCTCGGCAGCCATTCGTTTTGGAGCTTTGTCAACGTCACCAGCCGCAACATCCTCGGCCCTCTCCGACGCGCGCCGCTCCGCACAGGCCGCGTCGATTTCTCAGGCGTCGCCGCGCTTGCACTGGTGTGGCTCGCGTGGACCGCCGCAGAACGTTTCTTGAACGTTCTTTTCAGACGATTACCACTATGACCCCCGCATGGCTAAACCCGTCATCAGACTTTGTCACCGTCTCGGTCAAAGTCCAGCCACGTGCCGCACACAATGCCGTTCGTGATACGGGCGGCCCTGAGTTGCACGTGCGCCTCACCGCACCACCCGTTGATAATGAAGCAAACGTCGAATTGGTCAGGTTTGTCTCCAAACTCCTCGATTGCCCAAAGAATTCCATCCAAATCCGCCGGGGCCAATCCTCACGTCACAAAGTCCTCGAAATCCACGGAATTCCACCCGAACTGATCGTAACACGCCTCCTCGCCCGCAAGGAATGAGTCCCCCAGCCAAGTTCGGCACAGTAAATGCTACTCTCATAACCGTGAACATTACAAGCGATCGATGCCTGTTAGTGAAAAGACAACTGCTCTTGCAGTTCGCACGTCGTCATCGCCGTCGGTTCCCGCGCGCTTCGGCCAGCCCCTTGTGTTCTTCATCTGCGGCCTTTTCGGTTTCAGCCCCAACGTGTTGCAAATCCACATTGTCCGAATCGTGTCGAGCTGCAACCGCTGACTTCCAAGATTGCACCGACTCACCATAGGCCGCACTCATCGCATTGTAATTGACACTCCGAACGATTTGACAGAAACCCGAAGGTCAGCCGCGCGGCGGCCCTCAGGCGGATCAACTGTCGGCAATTATTACAGTGCTTCGATTGCCTGACTCCAGGGCCCTACCCCGGAAATCTCATCGGCGCGTCGCGCCGAAGAATCGCCGCGCTCCCAAAACGCCGTGGAAAAAGCAACGGCGCCGGGAGCGCGGCCGTCCTCGCACAATATGCGTCAGCCCAAGGCACATCTCATTTCGGACAAGCGATTGCAACAAGGCTCTGCCCAACCGGCGGCCGCATGATCCGTGTCTCAACTGCGTGCACTGCTGGAAGAACCAGCCGATCAAACCATTGCACTGCCCAAACACCAAAACGCCTGCGACGCAATACACAAAAGTTCAGCCACCAGAGCAGGTAACCAATCCCATTGAAATAATGTAGCGAGTCAATCGCGAACCCTGCGCGCGCCAGTTTCTCAAGCAACTCCCCGCGCGCATATCGCCGGTAATGACCGAAATCCCTGTCGATCGGCGCGTAAATCTCCTGGCGCGCAGGCACGAACAAACATAGCCTGCCCCGCCCTGTGGCAAGAATCGACGCGTAAGTGTTCAACTCGGCTTCGTCATTGGCTATGTGTTCAAGAACGTTGATGCTTACAATGGCGTCCCATGGTGGGCCGGGCGGGAGCGTCTGTACTGTGCCAGCATGCACAACCACCCTTGGGCAGGTTCCCCGCAGAACTCTGCAGAAATCCGGATTTGGTTCGACTGCAACCAGCTCGTCTATCCCCGGGCGGCCCATCAACATGGCAGTGAACTGTCCAACACCGGCGCCCACTTCAAGGACGCGCCCGCACAAATATGGGGCAAATTCCTTCAGCACCGCCGCACGATACCGATGAGCA
>JARYMD010000103.1 GCA_029907285.1 Verrucomicrobiota bacterium
TGGCGGCGCGGCGTGTTATGAACTCGCCATTGAGCCGGAAACATGTGCTTGTGATCACGGACGGGATAAACAGCGTGGGTCCTGAGCCGACGGCTGTATTGCCGGCACTGCAGAGGCAGGCGGCGGACTCGAATGCTTTTGTCGGTTATCATTTCGTTGCGTTTGACATTAACGCAGGCCTGTTTTCGGGGGTGAAGAGACTGGGCGCGACGGTTGTGGGCGCAGCGGATGAACGCCAGTTGGGTGAGCAATTGAATTTGATTTTGAAAGAGAAGATACTGTTGGAAGAAGAAGAGCCGCAGGGAGCGGTCAGCGGAAAAGGGAAAGACGTCAACAACCGGTAAAACAGAAAGGCAGCACGATGTTTCGAGCGATCAAGCGACTGTTTATCTGGCTCGGTTTGATGGCCGAGAAAGCGACTGAAACCGACGCAATCAATCAGGCTGTGGTGGAGCGTGGGATTCGGGATGCGAAGGTGCGGGCTGACAAGGCGCATTACGCGAACGGGCAATTGGCAAGCCAGATCGCCTTGTTGAAAGAGCAGGTGAAACGCCAGGTGCGCCAGAAGGAGGAACTCGAAGGGCTGCTTCAGGCTGCAGTGGCTGCCAATGATGAATCGAATGGGGCGCATTATGCCGAGCAGCTGGCCGAACTCGAAGGCGATCTGAAAGAGAACGAGGCGCAGCTTAAGAACCTTGAGGATTTGTATCAGCAGAACACGCAGATCATCGCTCAGAGTCTGCGGGAGATTCAGAAATTTCAGCGCGAGTTTGAGGCTGTGAAGGCGCGCGTGGCCATCAGCCGGTCACTGGAGAACCTTGCGTCGATGATGAAGACGTCGATCACAGAGCTGCAAGGGATGATGGGCGGCGAGCTGAGCCAGTCGATGCAGCAGCTTCGCGAGTCGGCCGCGCGGGGCGAGGGGCAGATGCGCGCGACGCTCGACCTTGCGCGGGAGATGGGGTCGAACATCCAGAGACAGCAGGAGATGCGGCGTGCTCGCGGGAAGATGCTGTTTGAAGAGTACAAGAAGAAGATGGGGATGGTGCAGGCGGAGGCGTCGGCACCTGCGGCGCCGGCTCCTGCAAAAGAAGAGCGCCAGAAAATCGCAGAGTGAGATCGATCTGTTGGTGATTTGGAAGGGAACGAGCCATGACAACAAAAGGAAAGATAGTACTGACGATACTGATTCTGGTGTTGGTCGGGTTTGGAGCTTACCGGTGGAAAGACAAGATTGCGCCGCCGGCGAAGCCGTCAACGCCGTCGGTGGACGTGAAGGCGGTTAAGGAGTCGCTGAAGACCCAACAGCAACAACAGCAACAACAGCAGCAACCGCGGCAGGAAGCGGACATCACAAAACAGTTGCTGGCGGGCGACAAGGCGGTTTCGTTGGTTGATGGGTCGGCAATTCCGCCTGTGACAGGCGTGAGTGACTATGATCGGCCGATGAAGGATGGGAAACTTGTGGTTCAGTTTCCGATCAACGTCTGGCCCGGGTGGGCGCCGATCATAGTTGCGAACAACGGCATGGCTGCCAATGCGGGGAGCATTTTTTATCAGAAGTACGGGTTTTATCTGCAACTTTCGATTGTGGATGATCCTGTAAAGGCACGGGACCTGTTTGCGAGCGGGCACAGCCATGTGCTTTGGGGTACGCTTGACATGATAGCGTTGTTTGCGCCCGAGCTGGTGAAAGATTCGCGCACGGTGCCGGTTGTATGCCAGCAGATTGACTGGTCGGACGGTGGCGACGGTGTTGTTTCCCGGGGGGACATAAGATCGATCAACGATTTCCGGATGAAAGGCGGGCAGAGGCGGAAGGTTGTGTTGGCGCAGAACTCGCCGAGCCATTACTTCATCATGTCCTTGTTGATTGACGCCGGGATAGACCCTGCCGAGGTCGATTTCAAGTGGGCGGCTGACGCGCCTGCGGCGGCGAAGATTTTCGTTCAGGACAAGACGTTTGATGCGTTTGTCGGGTGGGCGCCTGACATTTATGCGGTGGCCGAGCAACTGCCCGGGGCGCGGCTGGTTGTGAGCACTGAGAGCGCCAATCACCTGATCGCAGACGTGTGGGCGGTGCGGAACGATTTTTACAGGGATCATCCTGACATTGTGGCGAATCTGGTTCGCGGGATATTTGAGGGCATGGACAGGGTGCACAAGGATCCGAAAGCAGCAGCGCGGCTGTTGGCGGAGGCGTTCAGTTTGCCTGTGGAAGACTGCGAAAAGATGATAGGAAAAGATGGCGGGATAGTGGATGGGGACGCGCATCTGACCAATTACCGTGAGAACGCGAACTTTTTCCTTGACCCGATGAACCCGGCGAATTTTGAGGTGATTTGGAATCGGGCATCGACGATCTACAAGTCACTCGGCGCGATATCTGCGCCTGTGCCGTCGGCGAAGGTCAAAGCGGCTGGCATTTTGGCCAAAATGGCCGACGAATATCGGGATGTGCGTGACCTGTCGCAGCCGACCTTCAAGCCCGGCATGGCGTTCAAGCTGGCGGAGGCTGACACAGGGGAGATATTGACGAAGGCGGTGATCATTCAATTCCAGCCGAACAGCGCGGTGTTGAATGCTGAGTACGATCCGAGCATTCCGCAGACATTGGAGGAGATTGGGAAACTGGCGGGATCGTTTGGGAACGCGTACATAGTGATCGAGGGCAATGCCGACGCGAGCAAGAAGGGGCTGGTTCCGGCGGACCTTGTGCGGCAATTGTCGTATGACAGGGCTGATGCGGTGCGGAGAGCGATCATGGAGAAGTACAAGTTTGACCCTAACAAGTTCAAAGTGATTGGCAACGGGTGGGACAATCCGTTGCCCGGGTGCACTGATCCAAGCAACGCCGAGCATAACCGGAAGAACAGGCGTGTGGAGGTGAAGGTGTTTCCGTTGGAGACCCAATAGGCAGCCGGCCGGGTGCTTGACCAATGCGAATGGGGCGAAGTGCCGGCTGTTTGTTTGAGCATGCGGGCTGAGGGGAGAATATGATTGGTTTTCTGCTGTTTGCATTTGTGTTTGTCGGGCTGGTCACGCTGGCGGTGCGGGTTGGGCGTTTGGGTGTGCGGGCCGACGTGCCGCGGACGAAAGCGATAATGCTTACGGCGGCGTTTGTTTTTCTGCTGTTGACAGGGTGGTGGCTGGCCACACGTGGTGAGAAGCCTGAGGACCGTTTGTTGGCGCCATTGATACTGCCGAGTCCTGTCGAGGTGCTGAAGGCGTTTCCTGCACTTCACTTTCAGCAGGGACTGGTGCGGAGCGTGGCGACGTCGTTTACGCGGGTGACGACCGGTTTTGTGCTGGCGGTTATAGTGGCTGTGCCGCTTGGGGTGTACATGGGGACATTTCCGCCTGTAGCGGCGTTTTTCCGTCCGCTTGCGTTGATAGGGGCGTATGTGCCCATAGTGGTTTTCATCCCGCTGACGCTTGCGTGGTTTGGGCTGACGGAGGTACAGAAGTACGGGTTTCTGTTCATAGGCTGTTTTGTGGCGTTGCTGCCTCTGGTGATCAAGACGATCTCGGACGTGCCGGCAGCGTATTTGGATGTTGCGGTGACGAAGGGAGCGACGCAGTGGCAATTGGTGTGGCAGGTGATATTCCCCGTGGCGCTTGCCGACATATGGGATCATTTGCGGGGCGTGTACGGCGTGGGTTGGGGATGGATTATTCTGGCGGAAGTGGTGAATGCGGAAAAGGGCTTGGGTTACTTGATTTCGGTTTCTGAACGCCGCGGGCACACGGCGTCGCTCTACGCTGTGATCATTGTGATAGTTTTGATTGCAGTGGCATGCGATCAACTGTGGCGGATAGGCGGGCGTTTTCTGTTTCCTTACAGGAACACGCGGGCGGCGTGAGGACCGTTTCTGGAATTGCTGGTTTTGGCAGCGTGCGCAGATGAGTGATGACAAACCACAAAACGGCGGAATGGTGGAGAAAGGTTCGGGTGAGCTTCCGGAGCTTGTGAAGTTTCGGAACGTGACCAAAGTCTTTGGGAGCGGTCCTGACGCGCGCACGGCGATTCAGGACGTAACTTTCACGGTTCATGATGAGCCGGGGAGAGGCGAACTCATAGCAATAGTCGGCCCGTCGGGATGTGGAAAATCCACGATACTGCGGATCATAGCAGGGTTGGAACCTCATTTTCCGCCGACCAGTGGTGAAGTTTTTGTTTGTGGAAAGCCGATCTGCAGACCGGGCGCTGACCGCGGCGTGGTGGATCAGAAATACTCCCTTTTGCCGCACCTGACCGTGTTGGAGAACATTGCGTTTGGCTTGAAGCTGAGGGGCGTGCCACGGCGTGAGCGGTTGGATCGGGCGCGAGAATGGGCGAAGAAGGTCGGGTTGGAAGGTGCGGAACGGAGCTATCCGCACGAGTTGTCCGGGGGGATGCAGCAGCGAGTAGCGATTGCGGCGACGCTTGTTTTGGAGCCGCGGATTCTGCTTATGGACGAGCCGTTTGGTGCGCTTGATCCGAAGATTCGCATGCAGATGCAGGCTTTGCTGATTGATTTGTGGCGCGAGCAGCAGAGCACGGTGTTCATTGTGACGCATGCGGTGGAGGAAGCGGTTTATTTGGGGGACCGGGTTTTCCGGATGGCAGCGAAGCCCGGGAGATTGGTTGAAGTTCTGTCAGTTCCACGTCCGGATGTGCCACCGGAAGTCATGCGGAAGCAGCCGTGGTTTATGGAAATGACACAAGATTTGCTGCACCGGCTCGAGGCCGACGCGCCAGTGACCGGTGCGCTCAGTGGGTTCACGGTGTAGATGCGGTTCGACGGCTGGATTTGGCGGGTCAATGGAGGACACGTTCGTGGATGGGTTCTGTGGCTCTGGCTCATGTGCGCTAAAGATTGTCCGTGCTTGGTGTGATCGTGGATGATAGATTTTGTCGAGAGAAATGGATGACCAGCAGCCCAGTTTACGGCGCGAGTTTTGGCGCAGTCCGCACCACATATGGTTGGGCATACTGACTTTGGGGGCTGGGTTTGTAATTGCGCATCCGGTTGCGTTGCTGGTTGGAGCAGGGGCGTATGCGCTGGGCTGGGTTTATCTGCCGGACATGCCGTTTTTCCGGCGGTGGGTTGAGCGGCGTCAGGAGGAGATGAAACGTGCGGAGGAGAGCCGGGCGATAGCGGAGTTTGTTCGGAAACGCGATTTGTTGCTTGCCAATCTGACACCGGAAAGGCGCAAGCGGTACATGGAACTTGGCGCCGTATGCCGCGGGATCGAGTCAGCAACCACAGACAGTCTGCTTGGCGGGGCTGGAGATGATCCGCGTTTGCGCAAGCTTGACGAGCTGATGTGGACATATTTGAGGTTGCTGAGCATCGAAGAATCGCTGGAGCGCTATTTGGACGCGGAGTGGCGGGAAGACGTGCCGGGGCTGTTAAGGGGAGCCGAAGATGAACTGGAGAGGTTACAGAAGGAAGTGGATGACTTGAAGGCGCGAGGCGCGGCCGGCGCTGTCGAGTCGCGCCAGCGTTTGCTGGGGTCGTGTGCTGACCGGGTCGAAGTGTTGAGGAAACGGCTTGAGCGGATAAGTCAAGCGCGTGAGAACCTGGCGCTGGTGAGATCGGAGCAGGACCGACTGGATCAGCAAATCAAACTCATTCGCGCTGACGCTGTGGCGCTGAAGAACGCGAGTGTGTTGACTGCGAGGATAGATGCGACGGTGGAGCATTTGGATCAGACGAACAAGTGGCTGGCTGAAATGGACGAATTCAGGGATTTGGTTGGGGACATGCCGGCGACGGAGCGGCGGATTGGTTTTGAGCCGCCGGTGGGTGGGGCGCTGCCCGGAGGCGCCGAAGGCAGCGAAGAACCGGATGCAACACGCGACAAATCCCGGAAGGGCGCAAAGAACAGGGCGTATCGGTGAGCCGTTCATGTGGGTATGAACTGATGAGTGTCAAGCGACGACAAGTGCCGGAGAAGGCCAAGGCTGATAAACTGGAGGGTGCGGACAGGCCGGTTTCGGCGGGCTCGGCAACCAGGTTGCCGTTGCGCGGGTGGGCATTGGAACTTGCGCGGCGGTGGAACAGCGGCACCTATTCGATGTTCGTGTTGCACGGGAACATATTTGACCTGTTTCCGCTGATTGAGGGAGGGGAGTTAACATTCGTGCCGCTCAAGGCGTTTTTGCGCCGGCGTCTTTTCCCTGAGCGAGGTTTTTTCATGTTCTATGATTTGGGCGATGGTCTGACGTTTGCGGATGGGGCGATGCAGAAGCGGTTTTTTGAAAGGCTCGCCATTTACGATGAAGTTGAGGGAACGCGTTATCACAGCGTTGGGTTGCCGCGCGAGTTTGTGAAACTGGTGCCGGTGTTGCGCAGGTTTTTTATGCATTACGCGGAAGGGGCCAGCGGCGCACAGGGGGTGACTCTGGTGATCGAGTATCCGGAGAAGATTGTTCCTGCGCAGGAAGAGGCGTTGGCGAGCATGGAAGAGCGGATGGCGTTGGTGACGCTGCTCAAGTGGGCGGTGTCGCAGGAACTGCGGCGGTCGGATGTGGGGATTTTTCTTGTGACGGAGTCTGCGTCGGAGCTGCACATGGATTTGCTGCAGAACCCGCACGTTGCGCAGGTGAAGATTGATTTGCCGGATGCGGAGGAGCGGCGTCGATTTCTGAGATCGGGCTGGCCAGTGAAGGTTTCCGGGGGCGAACCTTTGGAGCGATGGAGCGACCTGAGTGCGGACCAGTTGGCGGCGAGAACAGCGGGGTTGAATCTTGTTCGGATTCAACATTTGCTGGCCGAGGCGGTGCGCAACGGATCGCGTGTGACAGCGGAGCACGTGGCCGCCGGCAAGAAAAGGCTGATCGAGGAGTACTGCCAGGGGCTTGTGCGATTCAAGGACCCGCGTCCGGGAGTGACGCTTGACATGGTTGCGACACACGAGGCGGCGAAGGCGAAACTGCGCGAGTTGGCATGGCTGATCAAGAACGGGAAGGGGGACGTGCTCGAGCGGGGCTTGCTGGTGCCGGGCAGAGTGGGGGTTGGGAAGTCATTTCTGATAGATTGCTTTGCGAGTGAATGCGGCCTGCCGGTGATGGAACTGGGCGAGTTCAGATCGAAGTGGGTGGGCGACACTGAACTGCAGCAGATGCGGATTTTGATGACAATTCGGGCTTTGGGGCCGGTGATAGTTGTTGTGGACGAGGCCGACGCGGTTTTTGGGAGCCGTGACATGGAGGCGGGGGACAGTGGAGTATCGACGCGTGTGTTTGCGGCGTTTGCGGCGCACATTGGCGATGCTACACTGCGTGGCCGGGAGTTGTGGGTTGCGATGACGTCGCGTCCGGACCTGTTGGCGATAGACATGAAGAGGCAGGGGAGGTTTGGCCTGTGCGTGCCGTTGTTTCCGGCGCAGAACTCTGATGAGGTGGTGGAGTTGTTCAAGACAATAGCCAGGGCGCGGAAGATTGGGTTTTCGGGCGAGGTGGAATCATATGTACGGAATCAACTTGGGGAACGGGCGTTGACCGGGAGCGACGTGGACGCGATTTTGACTCGAGCGAAGGAGCGGGCAGTGTTGGCCGGGCGGGACGAGGATGTGCAGGTTGGAGATTTGAAGGAAGCGGTTGATTCGTTTATTGATCCGTTGGACAGCGACTTGTTGGAGTTGCAGGAGCTGGCTGCGGTGCTTGCGTGTTCGGACCGGCGTTATTTGCCCGATCGATACAGGGACGCGGACAGAGGGGAATTGCTTGAGAGATTTGGGCGGCTGAAGTTGAGAGTCGTGCGCCGGTGAAATCGGGTGAGTTGGGTGGAACCGAGGCGCGGTAGGGAGTGGCGGATGTGATGCTGTTCCAGCCCGGAGTGTCACTGGCGCATTGGCCAACCACATTCAAAGCTTCAATCCGGTGAGATTTCCGGGGTAGCACATGTTAGTTTTTGCAGCCTGATCACTCAATGTTCATCACACTATGGGGTGGCACGACACAGCACGGGTGGATTGACTTTTTTGTGGGAGAAAAGGGTGTTGACATGTTCGGTGATGGGGCGTAGATTGCCCGTCTCGTTTGCGACAAACATGGTTTGAGGTGCAGCTTGTCTCTTGCGGTAGCATGGCTTCCGCGGGAAAAGGGTGGGTGTACGTTTGCGCAAGCGGGCATTGAAGTTTAGAGTTGTCAGAAGTTTCGCCCATGTAGCTCAGTCGGCAGAGCGCGTCCTTGGTAAGGACGAGGTCACCAGTTCAAACCTGGTCATGGGCTCCATAAACGAACCTGGAAAGAACAAACAACGCAGGAATTCAAATGGCTAAAGAGCAGTTTCAGCGGACGAAACCGCACGTGAACATTGGGACCATCGGGCACATTGACCATGGGAAATCGACGTTGACGGCGGCGATAGTGAAGGTACAGGCGGAGAAGGGACTTGCCGAGCTCAAGTCGTATGCTGAGATTACGAAGGGCGGCACGGTACGTGACGAGACCAAGACGCTGACCATCGCGATTTCGCATACTGAATATCAGAGTGACAAGCGTCACTATGCGCACGTGGATTGCCCCGGGCACGCCGATTACATCAAGAACATGATTACCGGTGCGGCTCAGATGGACGGTGCGATTTTGGTTGTGGACGCATCCGAGGGTCCGATGCCACAGACTCGGGAGCACATCCTGTTGGCGCGGCAGGTGGGTGTTCCTGCGATAGTCGTGTATTTGAACAAGGTCGATCTGGTTGATGATCCCGACCTGCTGGAGTTGGTTGAGATGGAAGTGCGCGATTTGTTGACCAAGTACGGGTTCCCCGGGGAGAAGACGCCGATTGTGCGGGGGAGCGCGAAACTTGCGTTGAGCGGTGACCCGAAGGCGGCTGAGTCGATTCAGCAGCTTTTGGACGCGATTGACGAGTTCATTCCGCTGCCGGTTCGCGAGGTTGACAAGCCGTTCCTGATGAGCATCGAGGACGTGTTCAACATTGAAGGTCGCGGCACGGTGGTGACCGGTCGTGTGGAGCGCGGCGAACTGACGAGGATGTCCGAGGTTGAGATTGTTGGTTTGCGTGAGACGCTGAAGACCGTGGTGACGGACATTGAGATGTTCAGGAAGATTCTGGACAAGGCGACTGCCGGTGACAATGTTGGCGTGTTGCTGCGGGGCATCAAGAAGGAGGAAGTTGAACGGGGGATGGTTTTGGCGAAGCCGGGGACGATTACTCCGCACACGCATTTCAAGGCGCAGGTTTACGTGCTTTCGAAGGAAGAGGGCGGCCGGCACACACCGTTCTTCAACAATTACAGGCCGCAATTCTACTTCAGGACAACTGACGTGACTGGCACTGTGACGTTGCCCGACGGGGTTGAGATGGTGATGCCCGGGGACAATGTGGAATTGACGGTGAAAGTTATTGCTCCGATTGCGATGGAGGTTGGCCAGCGGTTTGCGATCCGCGAAGGCGGTCGGACGATTGGCGCCGGCCGTGTCACTGCGATTATCGAGTGAAGTGCGGCGTTTGGGCTTGAGAGTGTCGCGCGGAATTCTTAAGAGTGTATATTAGGAAGCACAGGGCGGTAGCTCAATTGGAAGAGTAGCGGTCTCCAAAACCGTCGGTTGGGGGTTCGAGTCCCCCCCGCCCTGCCAGTTGTGATTGTTTGGCGGGGCTGGAGGGGTGGCAGAGCGGTCGAATGCGGCGGTCTTGAAAACCGTTGGGGCCTCAAAGCCCTCGGGGGTTCGAATCCCTCCCCCTCCGCCATTAACAAACAGGAAACACAAGTGAACGATCTGGTAAAGATAGCGATATGGGCGTTGATAGTGGGTGGCGTTTTCGCCTATTTATGGCGGAAAGGCTATCTGACGCAGATTTCGAAGTATGTTCTTGAGACGCGAGAAGAACTGAAGAAATGCACATGGCCATCGCGGGATGAGCTTGCCGGATCGACGCTTGTTGTGTTGATCAGCACGATGGTCTTGGGGGGATTTATCATCGCCAGTGACTTCATCATACTGAACTTTGTGCGCGGGATACTACCGAAGTTGTAGTATTTGAGCCGGCCGCGCCCCTCTGAATACTGCCATGCGAAGCCAGTGGTTTGTCATTCACACCTTGTCCGGTCAGGAAATGAAGGTGAAGGAAAGCATCGAGAAGCGCATGCGGGCCGAAGGGATGAAGGAGTATATCCGTGAAGTGATGGTGCCGATGGAGAGGGTGGCCGAGGTGCGGGGGGGCAAGAAGAGCGTGACGATGCGCAAGCTGTATCCCGGCTATGTATTTATCGACATGGTGTTGCTGGATGAGAACCATCGGTTGATAGAGAAACCGTGGTATTTCATTCGTGAGACGCCCGGGATTATCGGGTTTGTTGGGGGTGACCGGCCGACGCCTGCGTCGGAAGAAGAGATCGAATCGATAAAGGCGCGTGTTTCTGAGTCTGAGGAAAGCGAACGTCCGAAGGTGACTTTTGAGGTTGGTGAGACGGTGAAGATAAACGACGGGCCGTTTTTGAATTTCAGCGGGGTGATTGAGGAAGTTGACCCCGAGCGCGGGAAATTGAAAGTGACGGTGAGCATATTTGGTCGGAGCACGCCAGTTGAGTTGGAATACTGGCAGGTTGAGAAAGCGTAGGGTATGGCGAAGAAGGTAACGGCACAGATTAAGTTGCAGATACCGGCGGGGCAGGCGAATCCGGCGCCGCCAGTTGGTCCGGCATTGGGGCAGCATGGTGTGAACATCATGGCATTTTGCAAGGAGTTCAACGCTGCCACCAAAGACCAGCCCGGGATGATCATTCCGGTGATCATCAAGGTGTATCAGGACAAGTCGTTCACGTTTGTGACGAAATCGCCCCCGGCTGCGGTTTTGTTGAAGCGTGCTGCGGGGATAGCTTCCGGCTCGAAGACGCCGAACAAGGAAAAGGTTGGGAAAGTGACCCGGCAGCAGGTCATGGAGATTGTGAAAATTAAGAAGAAGGACCTGAACGCCAACAGTGATGAGGCGGCTTTTCGGGTTATTGCCGGGACGGCTCGGAGCATGGGCATCGAGATAACTGACTGAAAAACACCAAATTGCGGGAGAGCGACAAGCTCGCAAGCACCGCATCCAGGAACATGGCGAAGAAAGGAAGCAAAAGGTACAGGAAAGCGCTTGATATGGTGAACCAGACGAAGGCGTATTCGTTACGTGAAGCGGCGGAGTTGCTGAAGCGGTTCCCTCACGCGCGTTTTAACGAGACGGTGGAAGTGGCATTTCGGCTCGGGGTGGACCCCAAGCAATCGGACCAGATGGTTCGCGGGACGGTTCCGTTGCCGCATGGGACGGGCAAGACCGTGCGGGTGTTGGTTTTTGCCAAGCCCGGGGCTGCGGCGGACGCGGCGAGGTCGGCTGGCGCAGAGTATGTTGGATTTGAGGATTTAATAAAGAAGTGCCAGGAAGGCTGGGCAGATTTTGACGTGGCGATAGCCACGCCGGAAGCGATGGCGGAAGTGCGCAAACTGGGCAAGGTGTTGGGTCCGCGGGGTTTGATGCCGAATCCAAAGACCGGCACTGTTACTGACGACGCGGCCAAAGCGGTTCGTGAAGTCAAGGCGGGTCGTGTTGAGTTCAAGACAGATAAGAGCGGGAACGTTCATGTTGCTGTGGGCAAGGTAGGGTTTTCTGCGGAGCAGATAGTGGACAACGCGCGTGTGGTGATTGAAGCGGTGGCCAAGGCAAGGCCGACCAGTTTGAGGGGAGCGTATCTGTTGAGTGGGAC
>JARYMD010000104.1 GCA_029907285.1 Verrucomicrobiota bacterium
TGAGTACATTGTTCAACTGCCCCTCGACGTGGTCCGCGTCGCCATCCCGCTTCTTCTCTATTTCGTGATTATGTTCTTCGCTTCCTTTTTCTTTTCCATGAAGGCGGGCGCCACCTACGAGCAGTCCGCTACGTTAAGCTTCACGGCTGCTTCGAACAACTTCGAACTGGCCATCGCGGTTGCAGTGGCTGTTTTCATTGAGCGAATGCTCCATTACCACCGTGAGCAGATCAACTCTCTGGATTTCATCAACGGGGTGCGCAATGTCTTGAAACGAGATAATGTGGTTGAAGCAATTTCGATCTGTGACGCAACTGCCGGGCCGGTTGCCCGTTTGGTCAAGAGCGCCATACTGAACCGCGACCGCGGCAAGGAACAAATCCGCCAGGTCCTCGAAGAGATCGCCAATGACGAGATTCCGAGATTGGAAGAACGGTTGCCGTTGCTGGTCACGATTGCGCGAATTGCGCCCGTTATGGGGCTTCTGGGAACGGTGCTGGGGTTTATCGACGTGTTCCAGGTGCTCGAACATGAGGGCGTGTCAGCGCCCATGAACCAACTTGCGGGCGGGGTTTGGAAGGCCCTCGTGAACACTGGCATGGGACTGGCCATCTCAATCCCGTGCATAGCGGGCCACAGTTATCTTCTGAGCCGCGTTCGAGACATCGTGCGCGACATGGAAAAGGCGGCCACCGAAATAGTGCGGTTCCTGACGGAGCCGCCGAAAGCGTCTTGAAATGAAGTTTCGTTGTTCGACAAAGCCGATCGACGATGTGCTGGATGTCGCGTCATTCTGCGCGGTGTTTCTGCTATTGCTGCTGATGTTGGTCCTGCACTCGTCTCTGGCGCCTGCGCCAGGCGTCCGAATTGAACTCCCGGAAGTGCCGCCCATGCCCCGCCCAACTTCGATTGCCCCAGAATTGGTTGTGGCGATAGACCAGAACGGCTTGATCTACTTTGAGCACCAGGTCATAGGTGAAAAGCAGCTCAAAGACAAGCTGGCCGCCAAAGTGACGGCAACCAAACAGCCTGTTCAATTGGTTCTGATGGCGGACGAGAACGCCCGGCAAGGTGAAGTGCTCCGCCTTGCAACGCTTGCAAAGCAGTGTGGGATAAGCGAAGTGATCATGGCAGTGCGCCAGCCGCTGTTTCCAGCACGGCCAGAGACCCCGTGGACACAATGAGACCGACTGCACCGGCGTGAGCAAGACAAGGCGTGAAGAGCAAGCTCGTGCGAAATTAGATGGAGCGCCATGGCCGCTGAAACCCGGCACAACAGCAGCAGGCCGCCCAACCAGAAAAGGGATTGGTCCACGCGAAGGTGGATCGGGGTGGTCGCGGCGGTTTTTGTTGCGCAATTGACATTCATCTCTCTTCTATCTGCCAAGCCCGAAGGCAAGACCGGTCATTTGACGGGCCGGGGAACGGGCATCTGCCTGCTGACAGCGATTGACAAGGCTGACCCGCATGCGGAGCTGCTTGTAATGAGGGATCCCGCGAACAATGCTCTTCTGAGCTCAAACGGGTTTTCCGGGCGTTTGTGGTTCGGCTTGACCGACGTCGGACGAGACCGGCCTGCCATTACCGAACCGCACCACTGGTTGCAGTCCGAACAGATCAATATCCCAATTAAAGGCAGCCATCGCCAGCCACAGGCTGACTCGACGCCGGTTCAGATCCCTCCTGTGCGGCCGGTTCCGCCTGAAACTGGACGGCTTCAGACCAGACCATTGCTGACGAATTCCACAATCAGACTCGAAGGCAATCTGCAGCGCAGGCAACTGCTGAATCCGCCGGCACTCCCGACATGGGAATTCACCGATGTTCTTCTTCCCACTTCGGTTCAGGTGATGTTGGATGAACAAGGTCATGTCATCAATGCGACTCTTCTGAGCCGGAGCGGTCTTGCCGCAGCCGACGAACGCGCGCTTGAATTTGCGCGGGGGTTGACATTCGCGCAGGCGAATGATGCCTCGTCGGCTGGGCTCCAATGGGGCATTATAACTTTTGTTTGGGTGACCCGAGAGCCTGCGCCCGTTTCAGCTCCGGCCCCGTCTTCAACAAATGCTCCGGCGCCGGTTTCATGAGCATTGGCAAGATCATTTTTCTATACATGTTGACGCTTCTGACGTGCGTTGGAGTGCTATCTTTTCTCCGTCAAATCCGAAAACGCAGCTTTGGTTTCATGGGGTCATCTGACCACATTTTTCGGTGCGAAAGTTGTGGATACGTTTACACAGACGATCCGGATGTGGACCGATCCCGCTGTCCGCAATGCGGACAGATGAACGACATGTATAAGTTTTAGCCCGGGAATCTCACCGGAATCAAGCTTTGGGTTGGATGCGATTCACCGCGGTCAACAAGTCGTCCGCGTTGGCGACGCGTATCACTTGTCCTTTGGGCGGTGGCAATGATGGGGCTTTGGCCAACCATGATGGCGCCCACGAGTCAACCGCCTGCTTCCACGTTGCAGTTTCTTGGCCGGCTCCATTCGAGGTGTCAGCCATTTCACCGTCCTTCGCCTCGACGCCAGACCAATGGCCCGGGAAGTTCGTCGCTCCAACCAGCGCAATCAGAATCAGCAAGCGCTTCGGCACGAGACCGGTTGAATTGCACTGCGACCCAAGCGCGCGCATGCGGCGAGAACGCCGAGCCGTTAAGGCAGAACAGTAGTTCATAATCTCTGCAACGGGACGAGCCCGGGGGATTCGACGCAGCCCCGTGGCTGACGTGGGCCTGAGCCGCGATATGGCTGGATTTCTGTCGCGGGTTGCGCTTTGCGGTCAGCCGGTTTTGATCCCCAAGACCTTGCACAGGGCCTCAACGCACCGCTGATTCTCCGCGGGCGTCCCCACCGAAATGCGGACGTATTCGGGCAATTGATATCCGCCCATCGGACGAACAATCACGCCCAATTTTTGCATTTCGACGAACACGCGCTGGCCGTTGCCCACGCGCACCAGAATGAAATTCGCCGCGGAAGGCACGTACTCGATATTGTGCTTGCGGAATGATTGTTCGAGAAACTCGAGGCCGGCTTTGTTGTTCTCGCGTGTGCGTTTCATGTGCGCGCTGTCATCCAAAGCCGCAGTTGCGGCCGTCTGCGCCGCGGAATTGATGTTGAACGGTTCGCGTACCTTCTCGAGAGCAGCAATGAGGGCTGGATGTCCAATGCCATAGCCAACGCGGAGGCCCGCCAAGCCGTGGATTTTCGAAAATGTGCGGGTAAGCAAGAGGTTTTGCCGGTCTGCGCGCACCAGTGGGAGCAAATCCAGCGGGTCTTCGATGTACTCGATATAAGCCTCGTCTATCACGAGCAACACGTCAGGCGGCATTGACTCGATCAGTTCCATTACTTCGCCATGGCTGGCCAGGGTTCCGGTTGGGTTGTTTGGGTTTGCCACGAACATCACGTTTGTCCGGCTTGTCACAGCGGCTCGCATTGCGCGAAGGTCATGAGCAAGCCCGCGTGCGGGCACCATGACCAGCTTTCCGCCGAACAGGTGAGCCACGATTGGATAGACCGCAAAACAATACTGGGATACTACAACCTCGCTCCCCGGCGCTATGAGTGCATGGCCAACCAGTTCAAGCACCTCGTTGGACCCGTTGCCCAAAACGATGCACGAAGGATCAACGTCAAGGTGCTGCGCGAGCCTTTGTTTGAGGTAATAAGAGTTACCGTCGGGGTAAAGGTGCAGTTTTGACAGAGCACGGCCCAGAGCTTCGAGTGCCATTGGCGACGGCCCGAGCGGGTTTTCGTTCGAAGCCATCTTGATCAGATCGTCCGGCGGCAAATTAAGCTCGCGTGCGACTTCTTCGATGGGCCTGCCCGGCTGGTACACGGGCAGGTTTTCCAACATCGAGTTCAGCCGGAGTGGTGTGGTGCTGTGTTGATTGGTTTCGCGGTGCTCTGGTTTATCTTTGATACTCATAGAAAATTACAGCGGCCATGCTCCACAAAACCCTGCCACAAGTCAAACCGAGGGACGTCTTTTTCACCCTGGAGGCCACCGCATTCTTCGCCCCCCGATCAAATGAAAGTGAAGATGCGGAATGGCTTCTCCGGCGTCCCGGCCGGTGTTAAGCACAAGGCGGTATCCGTTTTTGAGCCCGAGAACTTCTGCCACTTTCGCTGCGGCGAGCAGCACGTGCCCGAGCAACTCCTTGTCTTCGGGTTTTGCGTCAGAGAGGCGCGGGATTGGCCTGCGCGGCACGACAAGCACGTGAACAGGCGCCCGGGGGTTGATATCCCGGAAAGCAACGACGAGGTTATCCTCCCAAACAATATCTCCCGGCAGCTCACGATTGCAGATTCTTTCAAACAATGTCTTGCTCATCGGTATGATTCAACAAGGGGCGTCCGGACCACAAAGGAAATCAGAGGGGTTCAGTTTACTCAAGGACCACTGCGCACCGGATTTTTCCGGGCAAACGCCCGAGGCAATCACGCATGTAATCAACTATTTGATCGTTCAGCGCCTGGCAACGCCGGCCCCACCGCTGCGATCCCGACAGCCGCATGACGCACGGTCGGAGGCCGGTGAAACGTATGACCTCCGGTTCCTGTTCAAGGTGCACTTCAAGTTCGCGCCGCAGTCTGGGGAAAAACCCAAGTTCAAATGCGCCTCCACATTCTTTGGCGATTCCTTCGAGGTCTGTTTCCAGCACCCGAACCGGCGGTGGCTCCTCATCCTCCGCACGCACGCTGAACCCAAAGCCGCGCAGCACCAACACCATCGCATGCGCGAACTCATTCAACGACACGTTCTTCAGTCCTTTCTCGGTTCTGAAGTAATGCAGCACTGCTGCTGCGGCGTTCTCGAGAACCTCCTGGGTGACACCATGCTGTTCTGCGCCCACCAGCTCGATCGAGACCTGGTCAGCCTCGCACGAAATCTGGTCCGCGTCAGACCTAAAAACCAGGCAGGCGAAAGGTCGCGGTGTCACGTGGCACCTCAAGTCGTTTGACAGCCAGAACAAAATCTGTTGCTTCTTCAAATCGGCGGTAAACACTGGCAAACCGCACGTAGGCAACCGGGTCCAACTCGCGCAGCTCGTCCATTACCCGCTCGCCAATGACAACGCACGGAACCTCTTGGTCGTACTGATCGTGCAACTCGGTGGTAATCCGGTCCACGATTTCGTCGATTACTGCATGGCTCAGGGGGCGTTTTTGGCAGGCCTTGAGGATTCCGTTCCTGAGTTTTTCCTTCGAGAACTGCTCGCGTCGGCCGTCCCGCTTTATCACCAACAAATCGCGGGTTTCAACCGACTCATACGTGGTGAAGCGGTGTCCACACTTCACACACTCCCTGCGCCTGCGTATTGCGGTCCCATCGCGCGAAGCACGGGAATCGATCACCTTGTCTTCCCTGCCATGGCATTTCGGGCAACGCATTATCGAGTTTGGTTGGCGACCATACTGCTAAATGTGGTCGGCGCAGTAATAACACGCGACCTGTTGTGGTGTCAAGCTCGCTCCTGGAAATCTCGTCGGCCACCCCCGCGGATTTGCACATTCCTTCGTTCGGGTGAGATTTCCTGGCTAAGACGAAGTGAATGCAGAGGTTGGGGGCAGTGCATTGGCGAAGCTCCGCCTGAGACGGGGCCGAGAATGTGGTGCGATTCCTAAAGCAGCGCCGATCCAAAGTGGCAATGTTGGTTGCGTGTGTTCCGATTGGTTTGCAGTTGAAAACCTCCGATCAAACGGGGTGCGACGGCCTGCAAATCCTCTGCGTTGACAATTGGGTTGTCCTTCTGGACACTGGGTGGGCATGGCCAAACCGGCATTGGGTCGCGGTCTGGGCGCGCTGCTGGGCGATGTTTCGACATCGATCAAGCCAGCGCAACCGGCAGCCGCAGACGATACAACAAAGGTCGAGGGAGCCCCTGCAAAAGGGGAGCGGGTGGATATTGTCCCTTTGACACGCATTCGCCCCTGCCCGCTTCAACCCAGAAAAGATTTCCCCGAAGAATCTCTGCGTGAACTGGCCGACTCGATCAGGAACCAGGGCATCGTGCAGCCGTTGGTGGTCCGGATGCGCGGTGAATACTACGAATTGATTGCCGGGGAACGGCGTTGGCGCGCAGCTCAGTTGGCGGGGCTTTCAGAGGTTCCTGTCCTTGTGCGGGAAGCGGACGACACCGCCGCATTAGAAATGGCGCTGATTGAGAACCTCCAGCGCGAGAATCTGAATCCGATCGAGGAAGCGCAAGGTTACCAGCAGCTCATCGATCAATTCAAACTCAGGCAGGAAGACGTGGCGGCGAAAGTGGGGAAAAACCGCGTCACGGTGGCAAATGCGTTGCGGCTGTTGAAACTGCCCGCCGAAGTACAGGCGTATTTGAAGAACGGCCAGATAAGCGTCGGCCACGCAAAAGTGATTCTCGGGCTTGATCGGCCTGAAGAACAGCAATTGGCAGCAGTCCACGTCATACGCGACAATCTGAACGTGCGTCAAACGGAGGCTCTCGTGGCAAGATGGCTTGCGCGCGGGCGCGCGTCAAAAGAATCCGAAGCCGCATCTTCGAAGATTGGAGAGCAGCGTGACGTGCACGTGGTCTCGCTGGAGAACAGGCTGATGGAGAAGCTGGGAACCAAGGTGCGCCTCAGATACAAACGCGGCAAGGGCTCTGTCGAAATACGGTTTTTCTCCGATGATGAACTGGAAAGAATCTTGCAGATCATTGGAGTCGTGCAAGATTAGCGCTGTTGATTTTCGGGGCTGATAACCTGATCGCTTGTTAACAACATGACTGTAACGCAAGAACGTCGCAATGAATGTGCTCGGAAGCTGCTTGCCGCTGCCGACGGGGCAAGGGAATTGACGGCTTTTATCGGGCTGGATGGGTTTGTGGATGAGATTCTCCACGTGGTTGATACGCGGCAGGACGCTGAACATTACACGCGCCTTGCCCGGATGGAACAATGGGGAAAGCGCATCATGGATGCTGCTGACAAGAGCACGAACATCGAGTTGGTGCCACAGATGGTCAAGCTTGGCGGCAATGGACCAATTATGGCCAATGCACTCACAAGCTTTGGGCTGAAAGTCTCCTATCTTGGCATTTTGGGGCATCCGAGCATTCATCCCGTGTTCGACGAGTTTTGCAGACGCGCCGAGGTATGGTCCATAGCCGAACCGGGCTACACATACGCGGTCGAATTCGAGAATGGCAAAGTCATGCTCGGCAAACACCAGTCGCTGAAAGAAATGAACTGGCGCAACATTGTCGAGAGGTTCGGCCGTGAAAAGTTTGCCGCAAGGTTCGGGTCGGCCGATTTGGTGGGTTTCGTAAACTGGACGATGCTGACCTATATGAGCGACATATGGGAGGCGGTTTTGAATGAGATTTGCCCCGACATCGACGGCAGGCGGCGAAAGCTTTTCATTGACCTTGCCGACCCGGAAAAGAGGACGGCCCAAGACATTCGGCGCGCGCTCGAGTTGATTGTGCGGTTTGAGAAATACTTTGATGTGACGCTGGGGCTGAACCAGAAGGAGGCCATCGAAGTCGGCGGCAGAGCTCTTGGTCTGAACGTGTCGGATCAATCGCCGGAAGGCCTCTCGAGGCTTGGCCGGGAAATCCACAGTCGCGTGCCTGTTCAAGCTGTTGTGATTCACCCGGTGCGGTACGCCCTGGCAGTGTCTGACGGGAAAGTCTCAATCACAGCCGGGCCCGTGACTGACAAACCACTGATCACGACCGGTGCGGGCGATCATTTCAACTCCGGTTTTTGTTTGGGCAAGCTGCTTGGTCTGGACAATATGGATTGTCTGCTGACGGGGGTGACATGCAGCGGCTTTTATGTGCGGAACGCACGAAGCCCAAGCGTGACCGAGCTGGCACAAATGCTTCAGGATTCATCGATAGCCTATTGATTCATGGAATGATTCTGTCGATCGTAAAATACGGTCATCCGGCCCTGCGCAAACCCGGCGCAAGGATAGAAACTGTTACGCCTGAAATCAGGCAGTTGGCGGCGGACATGATCGAAACCATGCACGCGGCACAGGGAGTTGGCCTCGCCGCCCAACAGGTTGGACAGGCGCTTCAGATGTGCGTGATCGACGTGCGCGAAGCCAAAGACAGGCCTTCATGGGTTGAGAAAGACGGCGTTCAAATCGATGTGGCAAGCATCATGCCATTGGTGCTGATCAACCCCAGCCTCGAGCTCGAAGGCGGTCGCGAGACCGGCCCCGAAGGCTGCCTGAGTTTCCCGGAGATTTTTGCTGACATATCACGGCCGGCTGTTGTCTCAGTGCAAGCCGTGAATGAGCACGGCAAGCCGATCGCTTTCCGGTGTGGCGGCTTGCTTTCACGGGCAATTCAGCATGAGTATGATCACTTGCGCGGCGTGCTGTTCATAGACCGGATGCCAGGGGAAACGAAGCGTCAACTCCGCTCCGCTCTTGACGAGTTGCAAGCCAGCACACAGGCAGAACTCAAGGGCGCCAGGGTTAAGGCAATGGCGTGAGTGCTGCGAATGATTCTCAATGGCTGTGCTGTTGAGCGTTGCACGTTGCAAGCTCCCGTAACTTGGCCGACCTGGTCGTCTGTTGGCCAGAGCCAAGTCCCGTAGGGCCGGCATATTTGCAGTTGGGGGCAGACGACACATCCGACAAACTCCGGACGCAGGCTGAAGCCTGCACTACGAACTGCTGCGGTTTGTAGTCCGGCCTTTAGGCCGCTCAACGGCGGTTGGCAAATCCATGCGGTCGGAACTCAGAAGAATGTTTGGCGGCCGGCCGCCAGGCGGGATTCTGACGCGGCGTGGTGCAGAGGCAATTACCCGATCTTGAATGAAATCTTCTTGATCTGGTCGCTGCCGAAACTGTGTTGAAGGCGTGCGAGGATTTCTTCACGGCGGTAGCGCACTATTTCGTCCAGCCAAACGCTGCTGTCAACGGAGACGAACAGGGTTCCCTTGTGAAGGCCGGTTGGCTGTGCGTGTGCGACCACCAACGGGTCAATGAGGTGATTCCAGACTTTGAGGATTTCCGTTTCGAGTTGCCGCTGATCGACTCTGAGTTTTTTCAGGACCTTGGGCATGATCTCGGCCGTTGAGCGTGCGGCCATTGCATTTGCTCGTTCCAAGGGGGCCAGGTTAATGCCGCGCCACTCGGCCAGCACCTTGTCTCTCGGTGACGGTTCAGCAGGGTGTTTTCGTCTTGGCCGGTTTGACGGTGAACTGGCGGTCATGATGAGAGGGCGGGCGTCGAATTGCGGGCCACCGGCGGCGATGTTCAGGCCGGTGGGGTTTGCGATTGCGGGAGCCGTTCATCAAGTACCAACACGCCGTGCGGTGGGATGTCGTGGTGGCCGGTCAATGTGCTGCCGGTTAGATAGTCGTGCATTGGCTTGTAGAAGCTGACTCGGACAGGACTGCTTTGATGATTGAGGAGGAAATAGATTCGTGTGTCACCCTTTTGGCGCATGCTGACCTCGACAGACTCCGGGACTTTGAGGAGCTGGGTTATGTTGCAAATCTGGCGGAGCCAGTTGACGAGGTCGTAATAGAAATTCTGTTTGCACATTGTGCCGATATAGACTGCCCGGCCTGCGCCGAAGCTGTTGATGGTGAGTGCGGGACGTCCGGCGTAAAAATCCCGGGTGAACGTCGCAAGGGCCTGGCATTCTTTTGGTTCGATGACGTCGCACCAGATTCGGCCTGCATGCGAGTGTGTGGCCGGGAATTGGGGCTTGAAAAGCAGGTGGTTTTCCTCCTCGGGCGGGATGGGATCGAATTCAAGAACCTCCAGCCCGAACATGTCGGTCATGTCGTGTGGGAAACCGCTGTCAGGGGCGACATCGTGCTCGTCGGCAAGGCCGGTGTTGAATGTGGCGACAAGGGTTCCGCCGCCGTGGACATACAACTTGAGCAGATCAGCTTCGCCACCGGCGAGCAGGTGCAGGGACGGAGCAAACACCAGCTTGTAACCGGACAAATCATCGGTTGGCCGTGCGAAATCGACAGGGATATTAAGGTCGTGCAAGGCGTTGTAAAAGAGCATGATATGCTCGCGCAGCTTGAAATGGACCGTGTGTTGCTGGGGCTGTTTGAGTTTCCAATCGTTGGCGTGGCTGAACAGGATGCAGGTTTCGGCCGCGACCTTGGTATCGCGCAGGATTGGCGACAGCAACTTCATCTCTTCGCCTATCTGGCAGATTTCGCGATAAACGCGGTTGTCGCCACGTCCGTCGTGCGTGAGAACGCCGCCGTAGAACTTCTCGGAACCAATCCGCGGTGATCTCCAGAAGAAGTAAAGCACGCCGGTTGCGCCCCGCGAGACAAGCTGATATGTGAAGAGCCGGACAACGCCGGGCCGCAACAGGGAATTGACTTCCTGCCAGTTGACATTGCCCGCTTTTTGTTCGATGACCCAGAAACCCTCCTGTCCGTCCGGTGTCTTGATTCCGGATTTCTTGAGGGAACGCATTATGTCGTACTCGGCAGCGTTCTCCGATGGGCGTCTTTGGAGGGTTGCGTAAGTGTCCAACGAGACAAAGTCCAGCACTTCTGCCATGTCAAAGTGATCGTAATGCCGGGAAAGAGCGCGGAGGTTTGTCGTCACCGGAATGCCAGGGGTAAGTTCATGGAGGAGGTCGGCCTGCATCTTGACGTATGCGATGCAGGTGTCACTCGCAAAGCGCATCCAGTCGAGGACCAAAGCCGGGTTGTGGACTGTTGGTGCCATCATGGGCATCGGGACGTCTTCCCATCGGTTGACGACCTGGCCCCAGAACCTCAACCCAAGACACTCATTCAGGCGGTCAATGGTCTCGTATTTTGCTCTCAACCATGCATGCCAGTCGTGCTTGGACTCTTCATTGAACGAGAACTCGGTGCGATGGCCTCCGATGCCGTTGTCGATTTGCCACGCGATCAATTGCGGGTGACTTCCGAGTGCCCCTGCCAGTGCGGTGATGATCTTCCTGGAGTAGTCCCAGTAAACGTCGCTGTTCATGCAATAGGCATGTCGCGTGCCCTCGTGGAGAGTCAGCCCTTGTTCGTCAAGAGGTAGTATTTCAGGGTGTTTGTGAGCGAGCCACAGTGGCGGTGCTGCTGTTGGCGTGCCGAGCACAACCTGTATGTTGTGCTTTTTCATTGTGTCCATGACACGCCGCATCCATTCGAAGTCGTATTTCCACTCTTCTTTCTCGTACAGTCCCCAGCAGAACTCGCCCATTCTCACGACGTTGACGCTGGCTGCTGCCATTAGCTGGGCATCGCGTTCCCAGCGGGCCTCTGGTTCTTCAGGCGTACCCGCGTAGGGGTAAACCCAGTGCTCTGGATGATAATCGACTCCGAAGTACATGGCTTGTTTCTGGTTGGTTACGCGATGAAGATACCCACCAATAGAAACCGTGCAAACCAAAAAAACTCCGCAGATTCACCAGGACGGGTATTTGGCGTTAGGCCGCATATTCCCCAGCCCGGCGTAGCCGGAACCAAAGTTGCCGGACGGGCAGTGACCCGGCGCCTGCGACCGTCGATGAGCGCTGCACTGCTGAACGCTGTGCCGTTGAACGTTGGACGTTGAGCGTTCCTGTCGGTTGACCTGCCGGTTGTCTTGTGTCTGGGAACGCTCAACGTACAACGCACAAAGGGGCTGCTGC
>JARYMD010000105.1 GCA_029907285.1 Verrucomicrobiota bacterium
CACAGCAACCGGCACCCGCGCAGACACAAACCGCCCCTCCGCATCCGCCCAGCCAATCTCGACCTGCCTCGGCCCCCCTGTCCCCGCATGAATAACACGCACTTTGGTGGCATCACCCCCACGCCCCCCGGTCGAAGCCGCGTCCGCACTCAAATGGATGCCCACGTTCCCCGAATGCCGCGGCGTGATTTGCCGCGCCACCAAACGCACGTCTTTCGGCCAATTGTACCCCGCCAGTTCATCCAACACACTCCCCTCGGCAAGGTCGCTCACCAACACAACCTCCCGAACACTCCCACGTTCGCCATCGGTCCCCTCCAGCTCGAGCATCTCTGTCGCTCGAATCAGCGCACGATCAAGCCGCGTCGCCGCCCAACAAGGTTTCAACCCGGCCAGCCGTTCCCGCACAAGCCCGGGCCGGTTCTGAACCGCTGTCTTGCGCCACTCTTCAAAACCTATCCGCCACACGATCCCATCATCAAACGTGCACAGCGCCAGGTCGTCATTAGCACCCGCGCTCTGAGCGGCCGCCTCAACATGCCGGCACGCGGCCTCCCACAAACCTTCGCGCTGCATGCTCGCGCTCGTATCCAATAACACGACCAACCTTTTCAACGGTGCGCCAGCGAACGGTACAACCACGGCTTTCCGAACAAACGGCCTCGCAAAAGCCGCCGCCAACAACACCACTATCAGCCCCCGTAACACCAGCAGCAGCAAATGGTCGATCTTGTTCCGCCGCGTCAGCCGCGGCAGTGCCGGCCTCAAAAACATCAGAGAACTGAACAGTGTCCGCCGCCGAGCCGATTGACGCACAAGATGGAACAGCACCGGCAGCACTATCGCCGCTGCTCCAACAAGAAATATGGGCGCCAAAAAGTTCATCTTCCCGCACGCTCCGCACGGCGCACCCGGCGCCGCAACGCATGCCGACCGCTAAGGAAATCAAACAACGCAAGTTCGATCGGCCGATCCGTCGCAACCCTGAAGAACGTCCCGTTCCAACGCTCGCAAGCCCTCCGCAACGCGTCGCTGTGGGCTTCAACCCTGATTTTGTAATCGCGCCTCACAGCCCCGGGGTCCAGCAACAGAGTCCGCCCGGATTCCACATCCTCGAACACAGCAGGTTCGCTGAACTCAAACGCCAGTTCCGCCGGGTCCAGCACCTGAAACATCACCACCTCATGTCCGCACGACAACAACGGCAACACCGCAGGTTCAATTTGATCGATCGGCGCAAGAAAATCGGAAATCACGACTGCCACCCCGCGTTTCCTGACAAGCTCCGCCGTCCGCCTCAGCGGCGCAACCAGATCGGTTCGCACGCCGTCCGCGTCCCTTTCAAGCAACAGCATCAAACGCCGCAAGTGCCCGTGCCTGTGCCGCGCCGGCAGATAGTCGCGAACCCTCTCGTCGAACGTCACAAGGCCAACAGCGTCCCCCTGCCGCCCGAGAAAACACGCCAGCGTGGCAGCAAGAGTCGCCGCATAGTTCGATTTTGTGTAACCAACAGACCCGTAGCACATCGACCTGCTCATGTCCACCACGAGGTTGCAACGCATGTTGGTCTCGTCCTCGAACCGCTTCACAAAGTATCGGTCGCTCCGCGCATAAACTCGCCAGTCAACATACCGCGGGTCATCGCCCGGACTGTACTGCCTGTACTCGGTGAACTCGACGGAGAACCCGTGATGCGGACTTCGGTGCAATCCGCTCCAAAACCCGTCAACAACCACCCGGGCGCGGAATTCAAGGCTGCGAATGCGCATCAGAGCCTGCGGGTCAACCAGCGTGCCCGCTCTCCGCTCAAAAACCTGCATCCTCGTCCCATTCATCATTCCAACGGTCCCCGAACCGTCTCCAACAACCTCTTGACTATGTCCTCCACTCGAACGCCTTCCGCCTCCGCACGATAGTTCAACAGAATTCGGTGCCTGAACACCGGCTTCGCCAGTTCAACCAAATCAGCGCACGTGACATGCACCCTGCCATGCAGCAAAGCACGCGCCTTTGCCCCAAGCACAAGATACTGCGCAGCTCGAGTGCCCGCCCCCCACGTCACGTAATCATTGATGAACTCAGGCGCACCGTCACCACGCGGGCGCGACGCCGCCACCAGCCGCACCGCATATCGCACCAGTTCATCAGCCACAGGCACCGTCCGGACGAGCTGCTGAAAACCCAGCACGTCCGACCCGTCAAACAACGGCTCGATATCGCCCGTCGCTTCGCTCGTGGTCCGCTTGATCACTTCGACCTCCTCCTCTTCAGGAAGGTAATCAATCACCACGTTGAACATGAACCGGTCCAACTGCGCTTCCGGCAGCGGATAGGTCCCTTCCATCTCGATCGGGTTCTGCGTCGCCAATACAAAAAACGGCTCATCCAACGGATGCCGAACCCCCGACGCCGTCACCTGGTGTTCCTGCATCGCTTCCAGCAACGCCGCTTGTGTCTTGGGTGGCGTCCGATTGATTTCATCCGCCAACACCACGTTCGCAAACACCGGCCCCCGCACAAACATCAGACGCCGGCCTTCCGGTGTGTCCTGCAGAATTTCCGTCCCCGTTATATCCGCAGGCATCAAGTCCGGCGTGAACTGAATTCGCTGGAACCGCAGCCTGAAAACGCACGCAATCGATTTCACCAACAACGTCTTCGCAAGCCCGGGCGCACCCGTTATCAAACAATGCCCTCCAGACAAAAGAGCAATCAGTATCTGCTCGATTACCTGACCCTGCCCAACAATCACTTTGGCCAACTGACGCTCAATCTGCGCGCGCCCCGACCAAAGCCGCTCCGCAACCCGCCGTTCATTCTCAGTTCGGCTCAGCCGCGCCTGCGCCCCTTCAACCTGATTCGTCTCAATATGGCTCATAATACAATCCCGGGCCACTTCCCCCGTAGCTGCGGACGTTAGTCCGCAGTCACCGCACTCTTTCCTCACCCGTAGCTGCGGCCGTAGCTGCGGACGTAAGTCCGCAGTCACCGCACTCTTTCCTCACCCGTAGCTGCGGCCGTAGCTGCGGACGTTAGTCCGCAGATTAGTCCGCAGAAACCTGCAACTCTATTCCCTTACCCGTAGCTGCGGACGTTAGTCCGCAGTCAGTGTGTCATCACATACACCAACACATTTATCGCCAGCGGATACGCAATCTTCTCCGAAAAGTTATGAAAGTAATAATCATCTTCGCCTTCCCGCTCCCAGCCATCGCCGTTGTCAGTGTTGTGCGTCGCAAGCACCATCAACCGACCATGATCGTCAAAGATTGCCCTGTGATGCACCTCGCGCGCATCAGGGCGTTCCCATGTCACGCCGGTGTACCTGCTTGCAATGCCATACTGAATCGCAGGAATCTGCGCCTTTGAGCCAATCTCAAACACAGTGTGATAAATCGGATGCGTCAACGGCAGCTCGACAAAGCGCCTGTCCGGAAACACCTCTCTCATTACCTCCTCGCAATTTGCCCATTCACGCTCACCCCAAAAATCGTCCAACCACAGAAACCCTCCGTTCAACAGGTAACGCCGCAAAGCATCGGCTTCCGCCGCGCTCAAATACAGGCTGCCCGGCTCAACAATGTAAATGAACGGAAAATCCATCAGGGCCGGGTCTGTCAGCCTCAAAATCCGCCCGTCAGGGTCAACTCTCAGCGCTGTCACCTGCTGCAAACGATATGAAAGGTTCAGATCACTGTCCGGCAGGTCAGTCGCCCATCCACCGCCCCATCCCGAACCACGATCGTACCGTATCCTCACGAAAGTGAACACGTCCTTCGCGAAAGCGGGCGCGTTGGTCCACTCAGGCGTGCCAGTGCTCCCGGACGGCACTTCACGGGCTGTCCTGATCTCGCTCAAAAACCCCCGGCCGCCCCACCGCCGCTGCGCCAGTCCGCAAACCGCCGCAACGATCACGAGGACCAACGTCAATTTGAATGCGTCTGCCACTTTGGTTCTCAACGCCGTACACCCGGCGAAATCGCACTGCCGGAATTCGTCGCACCACCGGATTGGCGGTGCATTTCCAACAACAGTTCAAGCCCGTCGCGATGCCGGGGCACATCTTCAAGAGCAACCAACAGCTCGCGCCGCGCTGATGAATCACCCGCACGCCACAATTGCCGCGCCAGCCTGAAACGTGTCTCAGTCGGGTTCATCGAGTCCAATTCCAACAAAGCCCGCAATGCTCGCACCGCCGACGCGCTGTCTCCGCTTCTTTCACCGGCCTCGGCCATGTGCCGATACGGCATCGGCACGAGCGGATTCACAGCAATGTAACGCCGCGCGTTCCTTATCACTGCTTCCCAGTCGCCTGCCGCCCGCCCGAGTTCCATCAAACGCCCGTACACTTCGACCGCTTCGCCGTCCGCATCCGCTATCCGCTCAAGAACGCCGCGTTCCTCGGCTGTTTCACCAAGCTCGCGGTGCACCTGTGCCAGCAATCCCATGGGACTTTCCGGACCTGTCGCTTTCGGACAGCGCTTGATCAGAAGTTCCAAAACCTGCTTTGCTTCGTTCCATTGTTTGGCCCCGATCGCCTGCGTGGCGCGCCGCATCAGCACCCAGTAATTGTTGGGGTTGGCCCGTGCCCAGGGTTCCCATGCCCCGCGGCCGATCCCGGTTCGCAGCACTTCTTCAGGCGGTCTTCGCCACTCCAATCCCAAAGCAAACTCGACCGCCCGCCGCCGTGCAAACTCCTCAAATTCGCCTTCGAGTTTTTCAAGAGGCGCCGCACGCGATGCGATCGCCTTGTTCACATCCACCCCATTGCCAAGGTCACCAAGAATTGCCACCAGACATTCAAACCCGAATTTCTCCGCCAGAAACTCAACCGCCAACGAGCTCTCGTAATATGCAAACTGAAGGTGCAACGGCGATTTCGGCGCAAGGAACGCCCCGCTCAACCGCGACAACGGCGTCAGCTCGCCACCCAAGATCATCTCCCGATAACGCGGCGTCATTTTCTCGCCCCATGCACTATTAGCCTGTCGTTCTTCGTACACGGACAATCCCTCGCTCAACCACCTCGGCATGCAATTGCTCGTGACCCGCAAAGTTACTGCATGACAAAACTCGTGCCAGAGCATCGATTCCCAGTTGAACGGACGGCCGGGCCTCGCAGAAGGGCTGTTCGCCGTTATCACCGGACCAAAACAAACCCCAAGAAACCCGCGGTTCTCAGGCAGACCAAACGTCCGCACCGCAAAATCGCTCTGGTGCGCAAAAATCTCGACCTTTACCGGCTTCTGAAAAACAACGCCGTACTTCTTGCACAACCGCTCACGCGCTTCTTCCAGCAGCTCAAGCACACGTTGACCGTACACAGTCGCTTCTTCCTTCGGCATTCGGACAACAAAATTCGAATTCGTCAGAATCGCGAAGCCTGACAATGTGTCGCGCAAGGTCACAAGATTCAGCGCCGTTACATCGTAACCGTCCTTCTCATGCACCTGTTCTGCCAATCGCCAGCCTTCTTCTTCCTCGCCCAATCTCAACAGGTCTTCGGCAAGCTGCGCCTTCGCCGGGAGAAAACGGTCGTCGAACTCGATCGCACGCCTCTGAAACTGCGCGCCCTCGGCAAACCGGTACTTCTGCGAAAGCTTGCGCCCAACCAAATACGGCACACGCGGGTTCGTCGGCCACAACGCGAGCGCTTTGCCAAGAGCCTCCTGCTCAAGCTTGCGCCTGTTCTGCAGCCGCCCAATAACAGCCATGTACGCCCATGCTTCCGGGTGCGCAGGGTTAACCCCTTGCGCGCGCTCGATCAACCTTGCCGCCCCTTCATAATCCTCCGCATCAATCGCGCGGTCCGCCAGCAGAAGAATGCTCGCCACATGATTGCTGTTCAAGCTGAGCGCAGATTCAAGCGCCTTCACCATCTGCGCCGGATCGCTGGGCTCATACGCCCGTGCCAGCCCATAATGGAACTCAGCGTCTTTCTTGTGCTTTGACAGCCCTTCTTGAAACACACGCGCCGCAAGAGCAAAGTCATGTTTTTCAAGCGCCAATTCGCCGATCGCCAGGTACGGCTCACGCGCCCCGGGCTCATTCTTCTTGGCAACCTCATAAACCCGATCAAGGACCAGCTTCGGGTCTGTACCAAGAGCCAACAATGCCCTCCCAAACACAACAATATCCGCCACGTCCCTGTACGCATATGGCCGCCCGGCCACCAAGTTCACTATCTCCTCCAACAGCTTGTCGCCCTCAGCCGGCCGCCCGTTGGCCCGGCAAACCTCACGCCCAACCCACCGCAACCGAATGCTCCTTGACTCACGTGCCAGCCGGTTCGTCAACACCGCATACGCAGCCTCATACCGGCCAATTGCATGCAAACTCTCCACCAAAAAAAGCGGCCATTGCTCCGAATAATCCTTCTCCTTACACTCAATCTCAGACACCCGCGCCGCTTCAGCATAGTTCCCGGTCAAAAACAACTGCCGCGCCTCGTCAATGTCAGCACTCCTCCCCACTCCACAACAAAACACACCGCTCGCCAGCAAAACAGCCAGCACCCGCTCCGCCCGCCCACGAAGAGGTTTGTGGGCCGCCACAATTGTCCCGCCATTCTCCGCGAGATCGTTCACAGCCTAATCATAGCACAAATCCCCAAATGTCATCCCTCAGGACCGCGAATTCTCACACCGCAAAAACCAGCCCGCACTCCGGTCTGCCGCCACGGACAATCTGCGCAGACCTCGCAAAGCGCCCAGTTCTCTGGACTCCGGCCTGAAACAGCTCCAGCCACCGATTCACCCCCGGAACGGACCAACGCCGCCACCAACAGCGCGACGCAGCAGGCTCTTGGCCACCCAAACAACGCGAGCCTATTGACCGGATCGATCGATCGCCGCTGCGCCGCGCTGTGCCGACTCTACGTCTGATTCAAGACATCTTCGCTTTGGCCGCCTCAGGCACCTCGAACTTGGTGTTGCCCACGTCCTTGATCTCAACCTTGACCTTCCTGTTGATCTCACGTTCGTTGCCGCCAAATGTCATCGTGCCCTGTACCGTGTACTCATACCCCGAAATCAGCCCGTCCTTGATCCACACCTTCAGCGACCCCTTCGCGCCACTGATCTCCGGCGCGTTGTTCGCACGCCGCATCGGCCCCGCCAGAACAGCTTTGGCGCCCTCTTCAGTGAAATCCCCAACGTACGCGTCGCCTTCCTTCTTCAGGTTCGCAACCTTTTCAGCGAATTCGACAACTTGAGCCGCAGGCGCCTTGTAATTCATCAGCATTCGCCCGATGAACCGCCCCCGACCCGGCCCGCCACCCGGCTCGCCAGCATCGGACAGCCCCTGCCAGCCTTCCTCAGTCTTGATTGCGCCTTTTTCCCCCTTCACGTAAGCCTCGACCGTGTTGTTGGCCCGCTGCATCATGAGATACACCGTGCCGTCCTTCAGCGCCTTGCCCTCCGTCGGGCCGCCCATTCGAGGCCCGCCGCCACCGCCTGCGCCCGGACTCTCAGTCGTCGATTTCCAACTGTAGCCACTCGAGTCAGCCAGTCTCTTCGCGGCCGCTTTGATCTCATCTATCGGACCAGCCGCCAATGCCGATCCGACAAACATGCTAAGAACACCTATCACGACTTGCTTCTTCATATTCTCTTTGTTCTATTTCCGACTTGTTGATTTGTTCGATTCGATCGAGACCCCCAAAGGATCAACGACGCTGATCCCACGCCCATGTCTCGCGCAGAATCATCCAGCAGATTGCTTGCCGGAGATCATTTCCCAAGCCAAACACACGCAACAGGCCACAATCCAGTGCTCACACCACCTCTCAACCCCATTTTGCCGTCCATCTGCGCGCAGTTTCTGCGCACCCCTGTATCCGATTTGCGCAGAGATCAAAGCTTCCAACTGCAGATCGCAAACCGGTTGGTTGCGTTGCCTGGACCGCGGCGGGTTTGATGTCGCCCCTACGGGGCTAATGAGGTTGTCAGGGGCTGGCTTGCTACAAAGATGCCGCCCCTACGGGGCTCGGTGCTGCAAACCCCGGCGGGCGGTTCAAGCCATTGGCTTTGCCAACCCGCGGCTCGGTTGAACGTTGCGAGTTGAACGTTGGACGTTGAGCGTTCCGGTCGGGTCGTCTCGCGGGTCGTCTGGTTGGGAACGTTCAACCTCCAACGCTCAACGTGAAACGTTCAAAGGTGTTGCTGCTCAATGAGCGCTGGTTTTCGCAAGCCGCCTAAAGGCGGGGCTCTGACGGCCGTTGGCGTGGCATTGTCCAAGGCGCGGAACAACCGATCGCTGCCAGAGTTCCGCGTTTACGCGGAATTGAAAGGCTTTCTGTCACCGGTCCGGCGCGCCGGGGACGGCGCGCCCTACCTGTATGCAAGGTTTCATGCATGGTGGGGCTCGCTGTCCCCAGCGAGCCGCAAACAAAGTGCCTGGCACTGTATTTACGTCTCCAAAACGCCGCACCGTGGTGGCCTCCCTACTGGCGGCCGGACCTGACGAGTAGTGATATGCTCTACAGTGTGTCAATAGTCGCGTTGCCGAAATCGGCTCTGGCGGAGCGCACGGTGTGCGGTCTGGAAAGTGAGATTCTCTCGTCTGGGCGCGGGTTTCCTTGGCCCGGAAATCTCAGCGGATTGGACGCATGGGTACATCCGAGGAGTTGGCCAGTGAGATTTCCGTGTTAACAGGAATCAGGCGCGTTATTTAATGGATGGATGCGCAGGTGTGGCATTCGAGAGCATCCCATGAAACAATCCGCAACTGGGGAAAAAGCAACCCGCCGACAAGACTTCCGAGTCCTGTCGGCGGGTACCAACCCAAGTAACCTAACCAACCAGGCAGCCGGTTACCCGACTGCACCATCTAGACATAGCGATTTTCGTGCCAACTCTTGGTTGTTGTGAACATGTCTCGGACGAATTCAGGTTGCGCAACGCGATCAACGGCGCAGCAAGACGCGGCGTGGCGGGCGAAGTTAAAATTACTCTTCGTCATGTCCTCAATTATCAACGACTTGCATCCAAGATGCTGCACTGCATCGGTTCGCAGGTTATTCGGCGTACTTGACGCTGCATCCGTAGGGTTGGGTTTCTGGAGTTGGCACTGGTTTTCCGACCAGCAAGGCTTCGATTGCTGCTTTGACGAAATTTCGCGCAGTGCGTGGATCTCCACTACTTGCGGGGCGGTCGTCGATTGCGCCCTGATATACAAGCACGCCTTGTTGGTTGATGACGAACATGTGGGGTGTGGCTTTCATGCCGTAGAGCTTGCCGATTGTGCCGGAGTTGTCGTCAATCCATGCCGTTGCCTTGATGCCGAAGTCTGCGAACTCTTTTCGTGCGGCTTCGGGTTTGCGGTATGAGGGGTGTTTGGCATTGACGGAGTTCACGATGAGCCAGACGACGCCCTTGCTGACGGCGGACTGCTGGAGGCCCTGCATTGCGCCGGTTTTGTAGTGATTGGCGCAGAAGGGGCAATCGGAATTGTAAGCTTCAAGCACCACGATTTTGCCTTTGTAATCGCTGAGCTTGTGAGTTTTTCCGTTGATATCTGTGCCGGTGAAGTCCGGGGCGGGTTGGCCTACTTTGGCATCGCCAAGCGCGAGGAAAGCGCAGCACAATCCCGCAACTGCTGACAACACTCTTGTTTTCATGTTTCTGTTTTTCTCAAGCGGGTTGGGCGATCCAGTGTCTTTCGCCACGAACCCGATCGATGATTAGACTAGCGCATGACGAGCGGTATTCAAATTGCGGAGGTCATTTTCCGGCAGTTTCCAGGGCATCAAGCACAAGCCCGGGCGTCAGAACGGTTGGCAGCACGATTGGCGGTTGATTGGTGCGCCGCGGGTACACGACAACGAGTGGGACGCCGGCGCGCCCGTGCTTTTTCAGTTCGGCGGTGATCTCGGGATTTGGGTCTGTGTTGTCTGCTTTGAAGGCGGCAGCATTGATGAGCCGCAACTTTTCGCGGACCTGCGACGTTTCAATTGCGAATTTCTCGTTTGATTTGCAGGTTAAGCACCAGCGGGCGGTGAAATCCACCAGAACAGGGCGGCCTTCTGCGCGGGCTTTTTCGACTGCTTCTTTGGACCATGGCTGCCAGTCAATTCGACCTGTTGGGTTTTGGCGGGCGGTTTCGGTCCCGGCCTGCTTGTTCAGATGCCGCCAATCCAAAGGGCCTTCAAGGATTGCTGCGCAACCGGCGACGCAAAAGACGATTGCGACATGTGGGGCGATTTTGCGTTGGCGGATGCTGCGTTGGACAAACTCGCCCCAAACCCATGCGGCAACTCCCACCAGTACAAGCAGCAAGCCCAGCCAGAGTATTCCGCCGTCGCCAAAAGACGGGGCGGTCAGGTCGAAAAGCCAAACTGCTGTGGCGAGCATCGGGAAGCCCATTGCGACCTTGAACCGTTCCATCCACGGGCCTGGTTTTGGAAGGAATTTCAACCATGCCGGTTGCCAGCTAAGAAGGACGTATGGCACAGCCAGGCCGATCGCTGCCGAGGCAAAGATCAGCAATATCACTGCTGCAGACGACTGCGCAAAAGCCAATCCGAGTGCTGCTGTCAGGAACGGCGCTGTGCAAGGGGTTGCAAGAGCGGTCGCCAAAACGCCGTTTAAGAAGGCCCCGAGTGCACCTCCTTTGCCGGCAATGTTCGACGCGGCGCCCGGGACCGTGGCGCCCAGGCTGACCTCGAAAAGCCCGAACAGGTTAAGAGCCACCAGTGTGACGACAAGCAACAGAGCGAAGCGGAAGTAGGGGTTTTGCATTTGCATTCCCCAACTCGCGGCGCCGCCGGCTTTCTGCACTGCGACAACAATTCCCGCCAAAACTAGAAACGAAAACACAACGCCGAGCCCGTAGAGCAAACCCATCTTCTTTACGCGTCCGGGCGATTGTTTGCTCTGCTGGACAAACCCGAGTATTTTCAACGAGATCACAGGGAGCACGCATGGCATGATGTTCAGAATCAACCCGCCCAAGAACGCCAATCCGAGCATTGCGATCAATGCGCCAACGCCGGGCGGGACATGCGGGGCGTCGGATGCGGCGGTTGGCTGAGTGGTTGTTTCGGCGGCTTTTGGCGAAGATGCCGGTCTGAGCTCGACCTCGACACCGACAGGATTTCCGCGGTTCTTTCCGGGGCTCCACAGAATGCCGGCCACGGTCTGGGGCAGACTGACGCCGTACAGTTTTACCTTTTTGAGAAGCCGGGTTTGGCCCTGGGCTGTGGTTTCCAACTGCGCTGCGGGCAACACTTCGACTCCGTCGATCGGGTAAGCGATGAAATTGGCTGGCTGGATATTGGTGTTGGGGGCGACGACGATGGCGAGCTCGTTGAGGTCTCCTTGCAGGTTTTTGTTCCAATAGGATGTTACTTGCAGCTCTGGATATCTGCGGGGGATTCGTTTCAACCAATCGTTGATTTGATCGGCATGAGGAGATGCGCGCTGTTCAGTGGCGATTTCGAGTCGAGCTTTGGTGGTGCTTTCGCCCGGGACGCATTCCTCGTAACATTCCAGTCA
>JARYMD010000106.1 GCA_029907285.1 Verrucomicrobiota bacterium
AAGGCCCGTAGGGCCGGCATATTTGCAGTGGGGCGGACGGCACACCGGACAAGCTCCGTAGGAGCGGCATCGCACTCAAGGCGCATCACAAACCGGTTGGTTGCGTCGCCGGGGCGGAGGTGAAAACCAACAAAGTGCCTGTCACCCTATTGTCGGGGCCGGCGCCGCTGCTCACCACCGCGTCGTGGTTTTGGAGCCACAGATTGCACCGATGACACCAATGAGGTTTTCGGTTTATCCGAGAAGCAGCAGGACAAACATGCCTGCAACCGACGTCAGAATTGTGATCGGCACGCCGAACTTGGCGTAGTCCCAGAACCCAATTTCACAATGCCCACGCGCGGATTCCACAACGATGATGTTGGCGACAGAACCGAGGATCGTGAGGTTGCCAGCAAATGTGGTGGCCATGGCAAGCACTTTCCACATCAGCGGCGGATTCAAAAAGTTTGGAATCCATTTGCCCGCAACAAGCACAAACGGAACATTCGAAAAGATGTTTGATCCGGCTGCCGAAAACCACGCAAGGTTCCACGCCTGGGAGGTCACGTCCGTTCCGAACACGCCGCGCAAGCGGCCGTATATCTGATCTGGCAGGCCGGTCTTGTTCAAGCTCTCGACGACCACGAACAACGCAGCAAAGAACACAAGCAAATGCCAGTCCACCAGCTTCAGCACCTCGTGCGTGTCGCGGCGCGCCAAAACCATTATGAGCGCGCCTCCCGCCAGCGCCGTCCACGCCAAATCAAAGCCGGCGATGAACCCCCCGAACACGAGCAAAAGCACAGCTCCTGTCAACCGGACCAATTTGTAATCCAAAGGCGGCAATGGGCTGTCGCTCAGCTCAATTTTTGCTGATCGCAGAGTTTTGTGGAATCCGACCCTTAGCACAGCGTATTGAATCGCCAGCCCAACCACAGCCACCGGCGTCATGGTCCGAGCGAATTCAATGAATGGCAGCTTCGATGGATTCCCGATCATGATGTTCTGTGAGTTCCCCACCAATGTTGCGACGCTGCCGAGGTTCGCGCTCATGGCCAAAGCAAGCAAGTAAGGTGGCAGTGGAAGCCGCCCTCTCACCATCACGGTCACCACCAGCGGCGTAAGCATCAAACAGACCGTGTCGTTTACAAGAAGCGCCGACAGAGTTCCGAAAGCAATGACAAGGTATAGCAACAGCCTTTGGGGTGTTTTGGCCGCACGCAATATCCAGTCCGCAGCCCAATTGAAGAAACCGGCCATTCCAAGGTACGCCGCAATCAGCATCATACCCAGCAGCAAAACGATGGTGTCATAGTCAACTGCGCGATAAGCTTCTACAGGTGTCATGACACCGGAAACCACCATCAGCACCGTGCCAAGCAACGCAGCAGCCGGGCGGTAGAGCGGCAGAATCTTCAATCGCCGCCCGCTGATCAGCAGGTACGTGAAGGCAAAAATCGCTATTGCCAGTATTTCCTTCGTGTTACTCATCGCGGCGGGCCATCGTCCCAGCGTCCCGACAATTCATCAAGTGGTCTGTGGTCCATGGTCCATGGTCTATGGTCCATGGTCTATGGTCTTTGCGTAATACGATTGGTTTTGGCTGCGGTGTCTTTTGATCCGAGCGCGGGTTTGACCAGTATTCTCGTGTCCCATGGTGGCACCGAAATGCAGTTGGTGACAGGCTCATTATCTGAGGCGGCAAAACCCAGTCCGGCGGGAACCTTGATCGAGGTCTCAGTAGGGTTCACAATTACGATGCCATTTTCAAATTCGCGTGACAATGACCCGTGGGCGAAGAGACCGCTTTTGTAATCTGCCAAAGGCGCGCCCAAATCGAGATCGTATTCCTCAAACCACCATAGCTGGCCGTGCAGGCAGTCGCCGCGATCGAATCCAAAATAACCTCCCTCCAGCAGCAACGTAGTACCAAGACCAAGCCGGAACCTGCGCCTGTCGTTTTCAGTCAGTGTAGTCAGTCGCGTTGCCTCTTGCTGTGACCGGCGGTCAGCTCGCACATCAACTTGCACAAAATGAAAGACCGGCCGATGCACTGCCCTTGCAGCGGCCATTTTGTAGGAATTCCAGAGCACGTTCCAGTCGCCGCCAAATTCATCCCCAAGCGCATTTTCGTGCATACAACCATTGACGAGATCGTAATAGCGGCTTTCGGGCGGCCATGGCAAACCGCCATTCCCAACCAGGATTGTGTTTGGGAAAGCGGCCCGCAGGTCACGCAGCAGGAACAGCATTGCTTCCTGCCATTCGGCTTCATCACGCCGGTCAAACACCTTGTCACCGTTAACATCAAGCCCCGCTGGCGGCTGATGCCACAGGCAATCAAGCATCAGCCCGTCGTAACGACCCGATGCGAGGCATGCTTCACGGGCGTATCGCAGCACATGCCGCATCCATGCCCGATCTTGCGCGCAGGGGTTCATGAGATTGCCACCCCAATGAGGCACCAAATAACTGCCGTCAGTTTTTCTGGCGTACCAGTTGCGGCCGCTCTTTTTTGGAACGCCCTTCAGCATCCCATTGTTGGGGCCTTGCAGTGGAACCCACGCCAGTATTTTGACCCTCGGGTTAATTCGGCGCATGCGGTCAATCGAAACTCTCCCGGCTTCGACAAGATCGTGATTCAGAATCACAACATCCCATTGCGCCAGCCGTTCTGAAACATGGCCAACATGGCTGTCAGGAAGGTCCATGTGAAAGTAATTCACCAGGCAGCCGCGCTTGCGGGATACCGGCGAGAAATTGGGCAGACACCAGCCTTGGCTGGTTTCGGGTTTCAAGGCGCGTCCAGTAATTCCCGGCTGTGCAAGGGCTGTTTCAGCAACAGAAACACCGGATGATTTCGAGGCGAACAAAGTGGCGCACGTGCCACCGTTGCGTTGGCCGGTTTGATCGCGCCCATGAGCAGGCAATTGATGGATCAGGACCATGCTGAGCGCCACGCAGGCCATGCACTGCAAGACGCGAATCCTGCGGCCACAATCACGTGCGGTATTCATCTGGAAAACCCAGTTGTCGGAGTGCCTCGAACAAGACAATGGCAACGCAGTTCGACAAATTGAGCGACCTCGCCGCCGGATTGAACATCGGCAGGCGCAGCCACCGATCGGGGTTTGAATCCAATAGTTGAGCCGGCAAACCGGCAGTTTCACGCCCGAACACAATGTAATCTCCGCGCTCGTACTTCACAGCCGAATACAACCGCGGCCCGCCGGATTCAATCAACCAGAACCTCGCGTTCTCCGGCTGAGCTTTCCTGAACGTTACCCAGTCCGGCCAGCAATGCCACTCGACATGTTCCCAGTAATCCATCCCGGCGCGTTTGAGTTGGGCGTCGTTGAGCCTGAAACCAAGTGGTTCGATCAAATGCAACACCGCGCCGGTGGCTGCACAAAGCCGCGCGACGTTGCCCGTATTGGGCGGTATCTCGGGCTCGAAAAGAACCACGTGAAACCCACAGGGCCGCAAAGCGCAACTGTTGTCCAAAAAATCCATGTCAGAAACCCCGTTCCCATCTTGGCTGGCTGGAGCGGCTGATCATTCAATTGCGGCGTCGTTCTCGTCGCCTGTGACTGCGATGCCTTGACTTTGAACTGTGTTCCTTGACTTCGGGTAGGTGACGCGCCACAGCACCAGCCCGTGCGCCGGTGCTGTCATCCCGGCCAACCTTCTGTCCCGGCCAGCAAGTATCCGGCTGACGTCGGATGGCGCAAACCGCCCCAGCCCAATTTGAACCAACATTCCCACAATGCCACGGCACATTTTGTATAAGAAACCGTCCGCTTCAACAATCACAGTGAGAAGCCGCCCGCGCTTTTGCACCTCGCAACGCCTTACGCGGCGGACGGTTGACCTCCGGTTGTACCCCGGATTCGAGCTCAGCGCTCTGAAATCGTGGCGCCCAACGAACTGTCTTGCGCCCGCGCGCATCGCAGCAACGTCAAGGGGCCTTGGCACGTGCCACGCCGTGTGCCGCAGCAGCGGATTCATCGCAGGATGGTTCCAGATGTAATACCGGTATTGTTTCCCTGCTGCGCTGAACCGCGCGTGAAAACTGCTCTGGCAACGGTGAGCAGACAATACCCTGATGTCATCGGGCAGCCATGCGTTCACTGCGAGAACAAGTTTTTTAACCGGCATTCGCATTTCGCTTTTCGGCACGTCAAAATGCGCCACAAGCCCCAGTGCATGGACCCCGGCATCGGTTCTGCTCGAGCTGTGCAATCGCGGCCGGGACGGAAACAGTTTTGCCAGCGCTGACTCCACCTTTTCCTGAACGCCCGTGCCGGTTTTCTGGACCTGCCAGCCTGCATACCCGGAACCGTCGTAGGCAATCGTAAGCTTCAGTCTTAACATGCCGCCGCTGTTTTCTTCCGATACATGGTCGGTCGCAGCCCTGCTCATGAGGAAAGTAGAAATTGTCAACTGTCCGTCACGTGGCCGCCTTGGCTGTCATTTGCCTGGCTTTCGACTCAAAAACCGGCCCCTGGTTCACGCGCGTCCAAATAGCTTTGAAGCAGAATCGCCGCCGCAATTTTGTCAACCCGTTCTCTCGATTTTTTGTGGCGCACGTTGGCTTCACGAAGGTACCTGTTCGCCTGCACAGTGGTAAGACGCTCGTCCCATGTCTTGACCGGCACGGACAGCGCGCTTCTCAGGGATTGGACAAACTCCTGCACAGCCGCCGCAGCCGGACCGTAGCTGCCGTCCATGTTCCTTGGCATGCCGACAATCACAAGGCCAACTTCGCGTTCCTGTATTAGTTGTCGGATTCGTTCCAGCAAACTCCTGGCCGGTTCCGCAGGGATGTACTCCACCGGCTGCGCTATCGACAGTGTTTCGTCGCTGATGGCAACGCCCACTCGCTTCGTCCCATGATCAAGAGCAAGGATTCGCATCGTAAAATCCGCCTAATCGGCCATTCAAATCACACGCCATGTTGTTGCAAGTGTCTGTAAAGCTTTCGCGGCTGCGGCAACTGTCTCATCAATGTCTCCTTCGGTGTGTGCAGTCGAAACAAACCCGGCTTCGAACTGCGACGGCGCAATGTAAACGCCGGCTTCCAGCATCGCATGGAAGAATCTCGCAAAACGCCCCCGGTCACTCCGCATCGCGTCATTTAGGTTCTGAACCGGTTCAGAAGTGAAGTAGGCGCAAAACATCGACCCGCAGCGGTTGAATTGCACCGGCACGCGTGCGGTCCGCGCCGCTTCCATGAACCCGCGTTCAAGCCTCGAGCCGAGTTCCTCAAGCCGTTGATAAGTGTTCTCATCAAGCATTTCGATCGCTGCAATGCCGGCAGCCATCGCCAGTGGATTGCCACTCAAAGTCCCGGCCTGATAAACCGGCCCCTCGGGCGCCAGATAATCCATGATTTCCCGCCGCCCGCCAAACGCCCCAACAGGCAAACCACCGCCAATGATCTTCCCAAGACACGTCAGGTCCGGTTTCACATCGAACAATTCCTGTGCGCCGCCACGAGCCAAACGAAAACCGGTCATCACTTCGTCGAAAATCAACAACGCGCCTTCCCGTTCTGTTATCTCCCGCAAAAACTGGAGGTAGCCTGGCTTCGGAAGGTAAACCCCGGCATTTCCAGGAACAGGCTCGAGTATGACAGCAGCTATTTTCTCCCGGTTTGCCATGAAAGCCGACCTGACAGCGCCCTCGTGATTGAAAGGCAGGACGATTGTATGCTGCGCAAAGCTCGATGGAATGCCCGCACTGTCGGGTTGCCCAAAAGTCAGCGCCCCTGAGCCAGCTTTTACAAGGAGAGAATCCACGTGCCCGTGATAACACCCTTCGAATTTGATTATCTTGTCTCTACCGGTGTAACCACGTGCGAGCCGCACTGCCGACATGCAGGCTTCCGTCCCCGAATTGCAGAACCGCACTTTCTCAATGCTCGGAAACGCCCCACACACAAGCTTTGCCATTGTCACTTCGAGCGGATTCGGCGTGCCAAAGCTCGTGCCTTTCGCAGCCGTTTCCTGCACCGCCCGGACAATCCGCGGGTGCGCATGCCCGTGTATGGCCGGTCCCCATGTGCAAACGTAATCGATGTACTGGTTGCCGTCTATGTCCCATATGCGGGCTCCAGCCGCACGGTCAACAAAGAATGGATTGCAGCCCACAGCCCGGAAAGCGCGCACCGGCGAATTCACGCCCCCAGGCAAATGCCTCAGCGCTTCAGCAAACAACTCATCTGACCTTGCTCGCGAACCCATGGACGCGCAGGATAACACACCCGACCACAGCCGCAACCGAATCCAGCACGCAGCCAACGCACAGCCGTTTCACCCAGCTCCGCGCGCGCATTTGGAACGGCCAAACGCCCGGTCTATACCAGTCAGCCAACTCATTGACAGTAAGGGCTGTAAGCCAGCGCTAATCCGGAGTTTGAATGTAGCCGACGACGTCAGTCGGCGGGAACTTGCTTCTGAACCGAAAGATTTCAGCGGACTGATGTCCGCGCTCCCGGCGCCGCTAATTCCTCGAGCGCGTCTTTCGCGTATTCGACGTATTTCGTGATTCAACTCACAACGCTCAACGTGCAAAGCTCAACTTACGACGAGGAACTGTCAGCATTAAGATGGAGCGGAATGCATGTGCGGACAGGCACGCAGTTCTGCTTCTTTCGTTTTCTTTCGTCTGTTTCGGCTATTACCAGGAATCATTTGCCGGTCCTTTCTGTTAGCCGAAAACAACGAAATGAGGCGAGAAATGGGAATCAGGTTATTCTTGCGTATTTGAGGTTCAAATGTTGCTGACCGGATGAGCGCCACCTGCACCGGCAGGACCGAGGTCAAAACTATGCTTCCTCGATGAAACTGAGCTTGAGAGCCGCGGCCAATTCTCGAACCGGTTCGCGCAGGTCACCGTAAAATGTCACCCGATGCCAACCGTAAACGTCCCAGTACGTGAAGAGTTTCTCAATATCGCCTATGACCTCGCATGCCAGTTTCGTTCGGCAGGCGCGGTCGTTCACCACGTTTTCACACGCGCGTCCTCGGTGAAACAGTATCTCTTTCCGTCCCGGGTGAATTTCCATGGTGGACACGATGTACCCGGTCGGGAGAAAAGACCGCACCGAAGCGCCCCGTCTGTCCTCGGAATGTGTCAGTATTTCAAACGGATTTGATTCGCCGCCGGCACCGAACATTTTCGTCGGCGCAACGCAATGCGCATAGATAATCTGCCGACGGGATGTGTCCATCACCGGATCAGATATGTACCCGGGCCGGCCAGCCAAATGCTTCATTGCAATCATGGTCGATGAAGACAACAAATCCGCCTCGCAGGCGCCAATCAGCCCCGAATTAAGCAGCTCAACGAATCCAAGGCACGGATAAGCTCGCAGGTGCCCCCCGTAAAACCCGCCCAGGCAGTTGATCGTGATCCCCTCAGCGCCGTGGTCGCGCATCACAATCTGCTTTGCCAAATACAACCGCGCCGAGTCCTCCAGCGTTGCCTGTTCATCTTCGATTTCCACTCGCCGCGCCGCCGATTTCCACCCGGCCGCAATCTCACGCGCTTTCTCGGCATCGACGCGTTCGCATGCGGCCGCCAGTTCCTTGAAATCCACCGGAACAACCTCGATGCCCAACACTTCACGAATCTCACCTACCAGGTTCTGCATTCTCCCGCCAACAGTCACAAGCTTCGCCCGTTTCATCCCATCAATGCATTTTGAAATGGACGCCACCTCAAGCTTGTCTTCGCGTGGCGCCGAAGCGTCAGGCGACGGTGTCCTTTCCCGTCGGACCTTGTCACATGCCAGAGCAAAGTCTTGTGCCGACGCGCCGCTCTTCAACAATGTGAAGCATCTTGCTGAAGCTGCGAGGTCTTCCAAACGCGACGATGCAACTATTGACATGTTCTCGTGTTTCTTCCGCAGCGCTGCGGTGTAAACCATGAATCCTCCGCTTCCGGCAAAAGGAAAATCAGCCACCAACGTTGGCTTGCCCGAGGCTGCGATGGTTTGCATCACCTGCACCCAATTGTTCATTTGATAGACGATGTAGCCGTCAATGCGATCGGCCTCGCCCATGTCCAAAATCTTCTTTGCTTCCTCGGGCGCACTGGCCATCACCGGCAAAAACTCGACCTCAGGACACAACCGGCCCAGACCGGTTGTCACCCGGTCAATTTCAGGCCCAAAATCATAGCCGATGTGCGGCCATGTCGGGCGGTCCTGTTTTTTGGCGAAACAGGCGAATATAAGTCGAACTCGCGGACGCTCGCCGCCGCCTCCTTGTTGCGACTGCGCTCCGGTGACTGACACTTGAAAACCCGCGAGCATGCCGGGCAACGCGGCCGCTGCGCACAGCCTGCACGCGCCCCTGATAAACTCGCGCCTGGTCCCACGGCATCCGCAATTCATCCTTGCCGCCACATCTCCTGTTTCACTCTTTTTTCTCATTTTCATGATTCCCAAGAATCAGCTCAGCCACCGTGTGTTTGCGATCCAAACTTCCCCCTCATCCGGAAATCTCACCGGCCACCCCTCGGGTTCACCGATGCCTTCACTCCGGCGAGATTTCCGAGCCAAATCCATTGCATGGCTCCATGTGTCTTTCTGAAGCCGGATCATCCGTGATGGCCGGTCCGGTGCTTGATCAGCATGTCACGCGGGTTTCTGCGTGGCGCCGGTGAAACCGGCTCGGGTCCGTACCCAAGACGCAACAAGACCTGCGGGTACCCCGGAAGCTGCAGCGTCTCGGTCAACCGAGCGCGCGTCTCGGGAACTTCGATCGCCTGATTCAAAAACGAAGCCCAGACATCCTCCGTCCGAGCGCGCAACAACACATTCTCCAATGCCTGGCCCGCATTCAGCCATGCATGCGGCTCGTCATCTGTCGTGCCCAACACCACCAGCACCGGCGAGTGTTCCGCGATGTCCCTGTCACGAGCAGCCACACCGCCGCCGCGGTCGAACGTTCTTACGATTGCCGGTCCGGCAAACGACAGCCAGTCTTTCACCCCCGCATCCCGCGCCGGAATCCCATCGCGGCTCGATTCCGGATGGGTTCGAATCCACCGCGCCAGTTCTTGTCTGAACAATTTGTCCGACCATTGGATGCGGTCTGCTTCGGCAACTATCTCCGCCAGTGCAATGCGTTCGAGGTCAGTCGTTACTGCCACGAACCATGCGCCTTCCTTTTCAGCGCCGGCCTTGAGCGCGTCAAGAATCGGGGCCGGAATAGGATCGGGCCTGAACCGGCTTCGATTTGTCCACCGCTTGGTTATTGCGTGAAAAAGCAATACATTCTCGGAACTCGTTTCGCCGGTCAACCCGATCCGGAGCCGTGCAACAAGATTTAAATCAGCCGGATCAGGAAAAGGTTCAACCTCATAAACATGGCCGAAGTATTCGGTCGCCACACGCGCATTGTACAACGCAGCGCCGCAACTGATCGTCAATTCGCGATCGTCGGGATCAACTACGCGCAGCGCGCGCCGCCTGTCGGCGAACAGCTCAAGGTCCATCGCATTTATCCGAAACAACCATGGCTGCGTGTTGTGATTCGACGGTGCTAGAATGGCGTAACCGATAAGGAACTCGAGCTGATCCGATGCGAACCCATCTGCGGGGAAATCGGCCGCGTCGATGTGCCAGGGGGCAATATGCTCGTTCATGTCAGGTCACTTGTGGTCGATCCACTCGATCTTGGATATGACGGCGTTCGACCCTTTCCGCGCGTTCACCGCACGAACCGTCAACCTGCCCGAGGCGGTCTCTGGCTCTCCAACATCTCTCTCAATCCAACGTCCCTCAACGAACCCTTCAACGTCAGTCGAATGCCCGCCGATCATTACTTTCTGTTTCCGTCCGCCCTCGAAATTGTCCGCATCTATCACGTACACCCGCGCTTTTCCCTTGGCGCCTGAGGGAACAGTAAGTTCCACCTCGATTTCCTCATTATCCGCGCGGCAATGGGACACCGGCAAACCCCATCCGTTCCACTTGTACCCGCGCAACACCCGCGCGCCATACCCCGGCTCGGCAAACAGAACTTCATTCGTGTCATGTCCGCAGAGCACGTGCAGCTTGACGTTCCGCGCGCGCAGTTCGTCCGCTGTTGGCAATGTTTCCTTGTCCGGCCAGAAGGGTTCTTCGGGCGCAGGCGTCCTCTCTGAAGCCGAAAGCATCGCGGGCAAAGGCGCATGCGGTTCTGTCTGGTACCAGTAAACCGTGCTCGACAACTGCATCGAGTTGCCCCGCTTCGAAAACTCGCGTCGAAACATCGGGTCCTCGTTCACGCCAAAACCGATCATGACCCGCAGCGACTTCTCAAAGCTGATTGCATCTTGAACAAAGAACCTGTACCCCATCGCGCCTTTCATGAACCGATAAAACCCGGTCAGAGGAAACTGGCTCTCGGTCGGCGGAAACCCCCAACTGAACCCAAACGAATCCTCTATCCCTTGAAACTCAACCGACGCTTCGCTTTCCCCGTCGATGTAAAACTTCTCGTTCTGGTCCACAGGATACCCATCGCGCCCCGGCAATCGCATCGTGACATTCCAGCCCACAAACTTGCCGCGGCCTTTTGCATCGAGCGCCAAGTAATCTCGCGCGCCAAGCAACAAAGCTTCCTGCCGCCAGCTCGCATGGAAATACCCGCAATCCACCGGCATGGCATCAAGCGTTCGATACATCACATACGAGTAACACGGCATCAACCGCCACAGTTCATCCCCGGGTTCAACAGGCCCGTCATAGACGAGCTCGATTCTACCGGATTTCCCAAACGGCATCGGAAAATAAGCGTTGTACCCGCGCCGCTTGTTCACAAGAGCTGTGTTCACTTCCTCGCGAAGGCCGTTCGGATCACAAAAGAAATCCACCAGCGGCGCCTCAACACTCGGTGTGGGTTCGTCATCCCAATATGCTCGAAGAAGAAGTTCTCGTCCCAAAAACCGCGGCGGTTGCCCAAAATGACTCTGAGGCAACGCAAAGTGGATCATCGTGATGACCGCCGGCCCCTTCAAATCCGCCACAACAACCCGCTTCGATGTGTTGAACCGCGCGGACAGTTTGTTCTCAATCCACAATGCGTTCTCAGCCCGCACACGACCTCGAGTCAGCCTGCTCAAATCCTCCCACGATCCGCCCCACCCACCCCGGGCACACGCAACCGCCCAAACGACAACACCTGCAACCGCAACGCGCGCCAACGACCGGTGCCAACTGCCGGAGTTCATGTCTGCCTCATATCATTTCCCCACCCTAATTGCAACCACTCTTGCCTGGTGTTTTCCGCAGGCACACCCAAATCAACCACCACAATCCCACTCCGCACCATCGACCAGCTCGGAAATCTCACCGGTCACCCCCTCGGATTCACCGGTGCCTTCACCCCGGTGAGATTTCCGGGCCCGCATATTTT
>JARYMD010000107.1 GCA_029907285.1 Verrucomicrobiota bacterium
GAATCATCGGGCGCTGACATTTGAGGCACAAAGGCCTGTGGTCTGGCGCAGGCATTGGTTCGGGCGGTTCGAAATCCGAACCGGGCGGTTGCCAGGCGGCGCGCTGGGCGGCCGACAGCAGGGCCAGTTTGCGCATCAGCCCACGCATGCGGGTGATACATGAGAGTCCGGCTCCAGGTGTGCAAGACGCCCAGCATGCCCAGGCTGTCGCCCAGCCGATCCGGGTTTTGCGCCAGGTCCTGCAATGCCCGGGCCGAGGCGCTGAACAACAGTTCCAGACCCAAGCCGTTCCGGCCGGGCGTCGTTGCCCAGCAATGCGGGCAGGATGCTCTGCCCGATAAACTGGCGGCCCTGCTGGAGCGCCGCCGGATTGTCCTCCAGCCCGGCTGTGTCGCGCCAGACCACCACCACGCGCTTGCCCCGCCGGTCCTCGCCGAACACAGCGCGGTAAGTTTGTTCGTATCTGGAACACTCAGCCCGAAACTTAGCAGAACAATGGCTCGGGTAGCAACTCGACACATTAACGAAAATACCGCGCTCTGGAGCTGCGGAATGAGCTCCATGGCCACCTCCGTGTTAGCTCATTATTCCGGCAATTTTGTGGGCAAGTGAAGGACAATTGCCAAGCGTTGTGTGCCGGCGCCGTGCATTGCTGCGGTCAACGTACAACGCTCAACGTACAACGCTCAACGTACAACGTACAACGCTCAACGTACAACGCTCAACGTACAACGTACAACGCACAACGTACAACGCACAACGTACAACGCTCAACTCGAACATGCTGCGTCGATTCCGACTCACCCCCAGAGGCCACGCTGTGGTGACGGGCTTACTGACGGCCGGGAAAACAAATACGGATAAACTGACCAAACTCGCAGCCGGAGAGTCTTCGTGAACATGAACAATTTGCGCGGACACGGAATGTGTTTGCCAGCAGAGTTCGCATTCGGGATAAGGGTCATGTGCACGTTATCGATATCGCTATCATCATAGCCTACATGATTCTGATGGTGGCCGTGGGCGCGTGGGTGACGAAAAAGGCCGCCAAAGATTCCGAGTCTTACTTCCTCGCGGGAAAGAGTCTGCCGTGGTGGATCATCGGCGTGGCGCACGGGTCGAGCGGCGTGGACATAGGGGGGACGATGTGGTTTGTCACGATGCTTTACATTTACGGCGCGAAGGGGCTGTTTCTGCTTTGGATTTGGCCGCTGTTCAATGTGATTTTTCGCATGGTATATCTTGGGACATGGGTGCGCCGATCGAATGTGCTTACCGGGGCCGAGTGGATGCGAACGCGGTTTGGCAATGGGCTTGGCGGCAAGCTGGCGTACGTGAGCGTGGTTGTTTATGCGTTGGTGAGCGTTGTGGGTTTCCTGAGTTATGCGTTCAAGCCGCTGGGCAAATTCGCTGCGCCGTTTTTCCCATTCGGATGGAGTCCGGACACGTACGCGCTAATCATAATGCTGGTTGCAGGCGCATACTGCGTGCTGGGCGGCATGTACTCGGTTGTTCTGAACGATTTGATCCAGTTTGGGCTCATCACTCTGGCTGCGGTGATCATCGCCGTGGTTGCAATGATCAAGACAAGCCCTGACCAGGTAATGGCGGCGGTTCCTGCGGGTTGGGATAATCTGTTCTTCGGCTGGCGGCTGGACATCGATTGGTCGGAGAAGATGCCGGCGCTCACCAGGGTGATCCATGATCAGGGCTACGAGCTTTTCGGGTTCCTGATTCTGATGCTTTTCATCAAAGGAATCCTTGTGAGCATGGCCGGGCCAACGCCAAATTATGCGATCCAGCACGTGCTTTCGACCAGAAATCCGCGGGAAGCGGCGTTGGAGAATCTTGTGATGTGCATTGTGTCGCTTGCGCCGCGGTTTCTGCTGATAGCGGGCATAGGCGTGCTCGGCATGGTTTTCTTCAGTGACCAACTGCGTGAGATGGGCGCGAAAGTCGATTTTGAGCAGGTGTTGCCCGCAGTTGTGGCGCACTATCTGCCGGTCGGATGCAAAGGGCTCATTCTAGCGGGTTTGGTTGCGGCGTTCATGAGCACTTTTGTGTCAACGGTGAACTCTGGCGTTGCATACATTGTCAACGACATCTACCGGCGGTACGTGCGATCAGACGCACCTGAGCGGCATTACGTCCGCTGGGGTTATGTGTGGTCAATTGTTGTGATCGCTGCGGGGATTGGCTTCGGATACACCACGCTCAACGTGCACTCGGTCACCAAATGGGTGGCAAACGCGCTTGTGCCGGCTTTTGTTGTGCCAAACGTCCTCAAATGGCATTGGTGGCGGTTTAACGGCCATGGTTTTTGGGCTGGAATGGCTGCGGGCACGGCAAGTGCACTGGCGATCCCGGGGCTATGGCCAACCTTGAAAGATGTGAATCTGTTCATGTCAATACTGGCCATAAGCGCGATCGTTTCCGTTGTTGTTTGTCTTGCCACCGCCCCGGAGCCCGATGATGTGCTCAAATCGTTTTATCGCACTGTCAGGCCATGGGGATTCTGGAAACCAATACTCGACAAATGCCGTGCCGAGACACCCCAGCTCGAGCCAAATCGCGACTGTGGACGCGACTGGTTCAATGTACTTGTTGGAATCGTGTGGCAGATCGCAATGGTGTCTGCGCCTGTGTACATAATTCTCAAACAATGGGGCCGTGTCGGCGCCGCGTTCGCGGTGCTCGTGGCCGGTGCGGTGATTCTCAAATTCACATGGTATGACCGGATCGCCAATGGCGACGGTTACCTGCCGCAGGATCGCTAGCGTGGAAATCTCACCGCCTGACCAGACCAAAACACCCAAAGCTTCATTGCGGTGAGATTTCCGCGCCAAAGGCAAAAGTCTTGAACGCTTTGCGGCCGGTGGCCATGCTCACAGTTGCGCATCGGCGCGGGCAATGTGTTTGCCGTGAACAACGATGACGGAGACTGTTTTGCGGCATCCGTGAGTTTCTGCGGGTTCGTGTCCGACTTGAATCATGGGAATGGAAAGCATTACGAAGCAGTTGCGCGCATGGTTGGAAATCGCGCTTTTGATCGCTGTTGTCTGCTCGGCGTTGATTGCGCTTTGGGCTTTCGGGCGAGCGCGGGTTGGCGCCCGAATTTACGCGAAAAGACTCGAGACCGTGGCGGCTGATTACGAACGGCTGCGCAAGGAGTACAACCGCGCGATCAGCCGCACCGCTGTCACTGAATTGCGCGTCAGGGGAACCAATGTGATGGTCGCTGTGCGCACAGCCGACGGCGTGACCCGGGAATTTCCCACTTCGTGCCAGGCGGACAAGGAAGTGTACGTGGATTACGTCGTGCTTGACGGGCGGCTCTGGATTCGGCGTGTGTTTGATTCCACCACGCCGCCGCAAGCTGGAACGGTGATTGACCCAAGCCTCGCCGGGATAAACTGGGACACAAATACCACCGCTGTTGGCAAGGCGGTTTACCGGCGGCTTGATGAGGGGCGGTGGATTGTTACCGTCAGCGGCGACGGCTCGCTTGGTCTTCAGCGCGTTTCTGAGAATGCCGACATTGTATTGTCGCCGCCGCCGCCAGTGCTTGATTTCGAAGCAATCAAGAGAGAAGTCGAAACCGAACAGACCAAAATCTCGTGGCTGGACCTGGTGCGGGCGCTTTTCTGGCCAGAAGCAGCAGGGCAGTGAGAGACGGTTTCATGAGGCTGGCATTCGTTGGCCTAGCCCGGAAACCTCAGCGGCCACCCCTCGGATTGACCCAGCCTTCACTCCGGTGGACCCAAATAAAGTGCCAGGCACTTTGTTTGCGCTGTGCGCGGAGCGCCTGCCCTGCCTTGCGCAAGATTTCATAAACGGCACGGCGCGCCGGCCCTGTGACAGACAGTTTTCTTATTTCCGCGTAAACGCGGAACTCTAACAGCGATCGGTTGTCGCGCACTTTAGGCGATGCCACGTCCGTCGCGGTTTGTAGTCCCGCCTTTAGGCGGACTTGAAACAAGGATTCATTGTGCAGTAACGCCTCTTTGTACGTTGTACGTTGAGCGTTGCATGTTGAAGGTTCCCAAACAGAGGACTCTTCGCAGCGACGGAGTCGCAGGGCATATTTCCCAGCCCGGCGTGGTTGAAGGTCCGGGGGTGCAAGAGTCGGGGGCGTTGCCCGTCAGGCGACTTTGGTTCCGGCTACGCCGGGCTGGGAAATATGCGGGCTAGCGAGTGTTCAGGTAATAGAGCAGGACCGCAACAAGGGCTGACACGAGAATCCCGAAAATGATGGCGACCCTTTGCACGCGACGGCGGTGGCGCCTGTTGCTGCGTCCCATGCCCGGCAGCAAGTAATACCTGTGGTCGCCGTGTTTTTTTTCACGCCCGAACATTGCACTCGATCGCAGACACGGCGCTGGATAATCAATGGTTCCGGTGTGCCGGGTCCGCCCAACGACAATAGAGTGCGAACTTGGACTGATTCAAACAAGCAAGAAAAATGGTTTGGTCTTTTGACCCGGCCAGCACTATCATTCGCGCCAATGTCACCCCCCTCGCAGGCAGCAGATGCGCGCAACATTGACAACGAACCCTTGGTTCGCATGGTTGGCATTTCAAAAAAGTTCGGCGCCAACCAAGTCCTGCGCAATGTTGATCTCGAAATCCGCGCGGGCGAGGTGCTCGTTCTGGCCGGCGAAAACGGCGCCGGAAAGAGCACCCTGATCAAGATACTCGGCGGCGTGCACACAGAATTTGACGGGGAGATTTGGATTCAAGGCCGGCTCGTCCGGCCGAAATCGCCCTCTGATGCCGCTGCGCTTGGCCTGGCCGTGATCTACCAGGAACTGTCGCTTGTCCCCACAATGACAGTGGCGGACAACGTGTTTCTCGGGCGGTCGATTGCGAAAAGAGGCTTTGTGAACCACGATGAGCAACGGCGTCGCGCGCAACGTCTTCTCGGCCAGCTCGGGATCGAGATTCCGGTGGAATCACGCGTTGAAAACCTGCCGCTCGCACAACAGCAGTTGACGGAAATTGCAAAGGCACTGGCGCGAAATGCACGTGTCATTGTCATGGACGAACCAACGTCGGCCTTGAACGCGCCCGAGGTCGAAAAACTGTTCAGCCTTGTCAAGGACCTGAAACAACGCGGTTGTGGCATCGTGTATATCACGCACAAAATGGAGGAGATTCAGCGCATCGCCGACAGAATCACCGTACTCAGAGACGGCGAGCATGTTGGGACTGCGCCGGCTTCGGATTTGCCGCCTGCGCGTTTGATTCAGTGGCTGGTTGGGCGCGAAATCGTAGAGCAATTTCCACGGCATGCGGCGACGCCCGGCCATGAACGGTTGAGGCTGCGTGGTTTCACAGTGTTGCCCACGCGCGGCCAATTGCGGCCGCCGGTCGAGAACGTTGATCTTGTCGTCAGAGCAGGGGAGATCGTTGGCATTGGGGGATTGCAGGGATCGGGCGCGAGCGAGCTTTTCATGGGCCTTTTTGGCGCTTACGGTCAGAATGTCCGGGGCGAAGCGTTGCTGGATGGCGAGCCACTGCGGATTCAATCGCCATCGGCTGCGATTTCGCAGGGCGTTGCTCTGCTCACCAACGACCGCAAGGCGACCGGGCTTGTGCTGTCAATGTCGGTGATTGCCAATGCGACGCTAGCGGGTTTGCCGAGGATTTCGCCAATGGGATGGCGAAGGCCTGCCGTCGAGCGGTCCATCACAGCCAGATTATGCGAACGTGTCTCGCTCCGAGCAGCGTCACTTGACATGGAAGTCGAATGGCTCTCGGGCGGAAATCAACAGAAGGTTGCGCTGGCAAAATGGCTTCAAACCGAACCGCGGCTTTTGCTGCTCGACGAACCGACGCGCGGGATCGACGTGGGCGCCAAGCGTGAAGTTTACCACCTCATGAACGCCCTCACACAGCAAGGGCTCGCAATACTGCTTGTCACGTCGGAATTGCCGGAGCTTCTTGCAATGAGCGACAGGATCGTTGTGCTGCACCGTGGCATGGTCACAGCCGAATTCGACAGCTCTGAGGCGACGCCGGAGCGTGTTTTGGCCTCTGCCATGGGCAGGCAGATGGCAAACAGAGAATGATCATTAATGGCACATCAGAATCAATTCTCACCAGACTCAGCCCGTGCGAGGGCTGGCACGGGTATTTTCCTTGGTTCACTGCTCATTCTGATTGCTCTGTTCAGCGCTGAGGTGTGGGCGGGGTTTGGCGATCTTGATCAGAGGCTGCAGACTGCGATATCGGGTTTGCCCGGCATCGGCTCAATTCTCGGCCTGGCCATGAGCATTTTTCATTGCCACGCGCTTACAGCGATCAAAGTGGTTTTCTACGCCGGCTCAATAATTGGTCTTGCGATTGCAGCCCGGGCGGGACGTGAAGCGCGTGGCGTGGCGAGCTGGCTGAATCTGCCGGTGTGCAGAGCGATACTCGCTCTGGTGCTTGTTTTTCTTCTTGGTGTGGTTTTCAGCGCCGAAGGAGCATTCGGCATAATCGGAACACACCGCGACGCGCTCAGGCAGGCGTCGGTATTTGGTCTGCTGGCCTGTGGCATGACTCTGGTGATAATCGGTGGCGGAATAGACCTTGGCGTGGGCAGCGTGCTTGCTTTGGTGTCGGTGACTTTCTCACTTATGAGCATTCATTGGGGGTGGCAACCGTGGGTTTCTGTGCCCGCGTGTTTGTTGCTTGGAGCCATGTGTGGCGGCCTTGCCGGCACCATAACCGCGGGGTTCCGCATACAGCCGTTTGTGGCAACACTGGCCATGATGGTTTTTGCGCGTGGCCTCGCAAAAACTGTCTCTGGCGGCACCAAGGTGTCAACCGCCGTCAGGAACCCTGATGGAACATTCCGGTATGTGGATGTCCCGGCAGTGTTTCGGTTCATAGACAGCCGCATACTGGACGGGAACCTGTCCGTCGTAACGGTAATATTCGTTGTCTGCGCGGTGCTGACGTGGATTCTTCTGGCCAGACACAGGTGGGGCACACACTTGTACGCCATCGGTGGCAACGAGGAAGCCGCAAGGCTCTCGGGTGTGCCGGTGACAAGCACGAAGATTCTTTCCTACGTTGCGAGCGGCTTGCTGGCAGGTGTGGCGGGCTTGTGTCAGGCTGCACAGGAACAACAAGGCGACCCTGAGACCGGAGCAGGTTACGAACTCACCGCAATAGCCATAGTCGTAATTGGCGGCACAACGCTCACAGGCGGACGGGGCGGCATTGGGCTGACACTTCTGGGCACTCTGACGATTGGGTACCTTGAGAAGATACTGAGCATCAACGCGGTGCCTGAAGCGAGCCGTTTGATGCTCACAGGCGTGATCATAGTCGCCGCGGTCCTTGCCCAGCGCCGCAAACGGTGAGTTGAACCAAGGCCGCGAGCAGACAAAGCCGGTCGCGCATTATGGCGCCGCACACCTTGCTGGTCTGAGGCGGAGCCTCGCCAACTGGGAATCTCACCAAGCGGCGCACCGGATGCATGCACAGCGCCAATCCGATGAGATTTCCGGGAGCCGCATTTTGAAAGCTCCAGGACGGGCTTGGATTGGGCGCTTGCGTTCAATTAAGGCTTTTTGGTAGGAGTGTCGGCGATGGCGAGTTGGGCTGGCACCTGTTTTTGGGCGTGGGGTTTGAGCATGGGGAGGGGTGAAGGTGTCAAAGCCGCGTGATGCCACGCGCGGGGTGACGTGTGTCAGCGCGACCGATTCATTTCCACAGTTTGCCGGTGTGGCGGAATGGCAGACGCAAGGGACTTAAAATCCCTTGGCCAATCACTGGCCGTGTGGGTTCGAGTCCCACCACCGGCACTGCTTGGGCCAAATCCCGGCTGCTGCGGGATCGAAGTGGGACCGGCACTGGGGCGTGGTGTTTGGGCCGGCTTGGCTTGCGTGTCTATGGGTGTTTCTGAGTTTATTTCTGCAAACACGCGGTATTGCGCGGTGTTTGGGCATCCGGTGAAGCATTCGGCGTCGCCGGCCATGCAGAATGCCGGGTTATGCGCGCTTGGTTTGCCGTGGCGGTATTTGGCTTTTGACGTGGCGCCCGGGGAGCTGGCGACCGCGATTGCGGGTGCCAAGGCAATGAGATTCATCGGGTTGAATCTGACCGTTCCGCACAAGGTGGCGGCGGTTGGGATGATGGATGAGCTGGATGAAACGGCTCGGACGTTGGGCGCTGTCAACACGGTGCGGTTCGAAGCGCGGGATGAAAGCGGGGTTTGGAGGCCGCTGGGTCAGTTTGATGAAGTGCGGGGATTGGAAGTTCGTTCGGTTGGATTCAACACGGACGCCGAAGCCATCAGCAGGGTAATCAAGAGTGACCTGGGAGTGAAACTGGAGGGAGCGGTGGCACTGGTTTTGGGGGCTGGCGGGGCAGGGCGGACGGCGGCATTGCAATTGGCGGCCGAAAGGGTGGGTGAGCTTTGGCTGGTGAACAGGACCGTGGCGAAGGCTGAAGCTTTGGCGGCGGAAATCCGTCAAAGATGGCTCGGCGTGAAGGTGCAAGTCGGGTATCCATCCTGTGCTGTGGACGTGATTATCAATGCGACGTCACTGGGGTTAGGGCGGGATGATCCGCTGCCTTTCGACCCGAAGGTTTTTGACATGAAGAGAGCGAAATCGGTTTTTGACATGGTGTATCGGCCTGCTGAGACGTCATTTTTGCGTGTTGGCAAGGCTGCTGGATGCCGTTGCACGAACGGGCTTGGGATGTTGTTGTATCAGGGCGTGTCTGCGCTTGAACTGTGGAGCGGTTTGCGGGCGCCGATCGACCAGATGAAACGGGCACTTGAAATCGAAGTGTACGGGAAATGAGCGGCGGCATGGCGGAGTTTTGGTCGGCGTGGTCAAGTGTGGCAACGGTTGCGCTTGGAAGAGCTCTTTTCGGATTGCCCTTTCATTATTGGTCGGTGGTGATGTTCATGGTGGGGTGTGCTGTGGGGAGCTTCCTGAACGTGTGCATCCACAGGCTGCCAAGGGAAGAGAGTGTTGTTTGGCCGGGGTCGCATTGTCCGGCGTGTCATCATGAGATTCCGTGGTATTTGAACATACCATTGGTCAGTTGGCTTCAGTTGAAGGGGCGGTGCAGGTTTTGCGGTGCAAGGATATCGAGCAGGTATTTCATGGTAGAATTGCTGACGGGCTTGTTGTTTGCCGGATGCTGGCTGGAGTACGGGATGACTTCGGTTGCGGTGGCTCTGGTTTATTGCGTCTTTGTCGGTTTGTTGGTTGCAGCGACGTTCATTGATGTGGAGCATTTCATCATCCCCGATGTGATAACATTAGGGGGGTTGGCGGCGGGTGTCATAAGCTCCTTTCTTGTGCCGGAGTTGCAGATGGCAAGCTCGTCTGCGCTTGGGTTGAAGAGATGCGCGGTTGGCGCCGGGCTTGGGGCGGGGATAATTTACGCGTTTCTGCGTGTTGGGAAACTGCTGTTTGGTCGGCAGCGATTCGAGTTGCCAGCAGGGAGTCGAGTGGTGTTCTTGGAGACTGAGCTGGTTTTGCCGAACCAGCGGCTGCCATATGGAGAGATGTTCTATCGGAAAGGAGACGCGATAGAGTTGCATGCTGAACTGGTTGAGATGCCGGACAGGTGTTATAGGGGCGTGCCTGTGCGGCTCACACAAGAGAAGCTCAAAGTTGGCGATGACGAATTTGCGGTGGAGTCGGTCCCGTGTCTGGAAGTTGTCACGGGACGGGTGGCGGTTCCGCGTGAAGCGATGGGCATGGGGGATGTTAAGTTCATGGCGATGGTTGGGGCGTTTGTCGGGTGGCGCGGCGTGCTGTTTACACTGCTGGGGAGTGCGATGCTGGGGTCGTTGGTTGGGCTTGTGCTTATAGCGCTGCGGCGGCGTGAGTGGTCGAGTCGCATTCCCTACGGGCCGTACATCGCCCTGGCTGCGATTGTCTGGCTGTTTTCAGGGGACATGATTCTCCGCTGGTACGCCGGGCGGTAGCCGGTTGTGCGACTTCGCTGATTGTCAGCCGCACTGCGCCCGGTGCCTCATCGCGTGATCGACCAGAACAAGAGCGGTCATTGCTTCGACGATTGGGACTGCGCGCGGCAGGACACATGGATCGTGTCGGCCTTTGGCTTTGAGGTGGGTGGGCTGACCGTAAACATCGACTGTTTCCTGTTCCGTTTTCACTGTCGCCACAGGCTTAAATGCGACACGGAAGACAATTGGTTCGCCGTTGCTGATTCCGCCCTGAATTCCGCCTGACCTGTTTGTTGTGGTGCCCACGCGACCCTGTTTCAGGCAAAACGGGTCGTTATGCTCTGTGCCCGTCATTTCAACGCTGCTGAATCCTGATCCCACTTCGAATCCTTTCGTTGCAGGAAGACTGAGCATGGCCTTTGCGAGGTCGGCTTCCAGCCTGTCAAATACCGGCTCGCCCCACCCGGGCGGAACGCCGCGAACTGCGGTTTCGATTATTCCACCGACTGTATCGCCTTGATCGCGGATTTGCTCGATGTGCCGGATCATTTCAAGGGCCGCTGCAGGGTCGGGGCATCGGATAACATTGGATTCGATCAGGTCGAGCGTGACAGTTTCGGGGTTCACGTTTGCTTTGATGTTATGCACGCGCAAGACGTACGACACTATTTCCACGTTATAAAGCTCTCGAAGGACCTTTCTGGCGATTGCGCCAGCAGCAACGCGGGCGACTGTTTCCCGCGCGCTTGTTCGTCCGCCTCCACGCCAATCTCGAATGCCATATTTCGCCTGATAAGTGTAATCTGCGTGTGACGGGCGGAATTTGGTCGCCATGTCCGAATAGTCGGACGACCGATAGTCTTTGTTCTCGATGAGGAGACAGATTGGCGTTCCCAAAGTGCGCCCTTCGAATGTGCCTGAGAGAATGCGGACACGGTCGGTTTCGGTCCTGGGACTTACAATTTCGGACTGGCCCGGGCGGCGTCGGTCGAGCTGGGCTTGGATGTCAGCTTCACTCAGCGGAAGGCGCGGCGGACAGCCATCGACAACGGCGCCTATGGCTTCACCGTGCGATTCACCCCATGTTGTGACGCGGAACAGAATGCCAAACGTGTTTGCCACACCAGAAGGGTGGGACAAGTCCTGAAAATGTCAACTTCTAGCCCGCATATTCCGGCGCCAGGCGCAGCAGGAACCAGAGCTGCTTCACCGGCAATGTGGCGGCGTCTTCGCCCGTTCAAGGCGCCGCGCGTTGAAAGTTCCTGTCAGTTGACCGGCGGGGCGGTCTTGCCAGGGACGTTCAACGTACAACGCTCAACATACAACGTTCAAAGGTGTTGCTGCACAATGAGTGGTGATTTTCAAGAGCCGCCTAAAGGCGGAACTCTAGCGGCCGTCGGCGTCGCATCGCCCGAAGTGCAGGACAACGGAACGCTGTC
>JARYMD010000108.1 GCA_029907285.1 Verrucomicrobiota bacterium
AACTTCTGGCCGGGCAACGGGCGCAGCTACCTCGGGTTCCGCGCCGCCCTAGTTGCAGTTCCTTGAGGCGGAACCTTGACCTGAGCTACAGTAACAGCCGGGTAGCGGGGCACCGAGGAGCCGCGGAGCGGTAGCGTGGGTCGAGGGGGCGGCAGCCGCCTCTTCAATTTTTTTGTAAGTTTTGGCCTGATGCAATTTGAAGTGTTTGCGGTGCCAGCGGCCGGGAACCGGGATTTGGCGGATGCCTTGAACCGGTTTTTGCGGTCGCACCGGGTGCTGCACGTGGAACGGCGGCTGGTCGAGACCGGGGCGGAGTGCGTTTGGAGTTTCTGCGTTGAGTATCTCGACGTGCCTGTGGGGGCGGCAATGCCGAGCAGCCTTCCAAAAATCGACTACAAGGCTGTGCTGACGCCCGAACAATTTGCTCGGTTCTCGGCTTTGCGAGTGTTGCGGAAGGAACTGGCGGACAAGGAAGCGGTCCCGCCCTATGCCATCTTCACAAATGAGCAGTTGGCCGAAATGGTCAAGCTCGAGGCGCCAACCAAAGGCGACATTCAGGCGATCCCGGGTATCGGCCTGGCGAAGATGCAGAAGTACGGTGATGCATTCCCGGCGGCGCTCAGCACCGGCGCGCAGCCAGGATCAGCGTCGGGGCAACCCGAGGCTGCAAGCGAGGCAGGCGCTGGTCTTCAGCAAACCGGTTTCGGATTGCAAACGGGAGGACTTTTTTTGCCATAGCACTGATTTGTTTTGTTGTTCACAGGGCCGGTGTGCGTCGTGCGCACAGGTCCGGTACAGACAATGCTCCCCCTGAGCAGGAATGAAATGAGAATCGTCCGAAGAGTGTCGAGGGTGCTAGCGGGGGCAGCGACGTGCCCCTCTGCTGCGGAGCGGCTTCGTTCAGCAACAGCATGCCGGGGACGGCGTTGCGCGTCGCCGCTGCTGATCGACGTCAGGCGGAAATTGCCATAGCAGTCGAAGACTATGAAACCAGAAGTGATTATTCGGACTTGCAGCGCCCGAATGCGTCCTGGCGCCAATGAAGAACTCACCTGGTTTAGGCAACAACCAACGTTGGGCGAGGCTATACGTTTGGCTGCGCTTGCTGTCAACAGCAGAGGTAAACGATACTCACACCAGAGAAGGTTGAGGAAGACTGTCCTTGAGCAAGCGCGAGACATTCTTCTGGCAAACGAAGAACAAATCTCCCAGCGCATAGATTTTGACGATTTGTTTGCCCTTCTAGAAAGCTTGCTCGCCCGGATCAAAGGGCTTGGTGAATTGTATATCTATGACACAGCTTTACGCACAGGCGCAAAGCCAGGTATGTTGCCTAAACGAGTTTATTTGCACGCCGGAACCCGGGAGGGTGTAAAGGCGCCGGGTTTTGACGGTAGAATGAAGACGCTGGATGTCTCACAACTGCCAGAGTGGTTACAGCAACTCAAACCTCATGAGATTGAAGATGTGTTGTGTATTTTCAAAGACAAGTTGATGAAAGCCAGTGAGCAAACAGTGCGTGAGGAATTAATTAGACGGAGTTGGTGTAGTTGACAAAATGCCGCCCGACACACGCATCTACCTGACTGCTTCCGCTCGCTGCAGGTGATGCGCAGGCCGTTGGGCGGCGGAGTATGAGTGTCGGGACTGGTTTCGGACAACGCAGACAACGTCTATGGAGATTAGCAAAAGTTCGCGCCATTCGAAGATAGCGGGCGATTTCAGCGAAGCCCTTGTGCTTTGTTGTCTTTCCAAACACGGGTCCGAATGTGCCGACATTGATCATACTGGCATTGATCTGATTGCCAGAAATCCTCATACAAGTGAAATAATTGGGATTTCTGTAAAAGGTCGCACGCGAAGTCCTGGCAAAGAAGACACGCACGTGCGAATTGCCAAAGAAGATTTGCAAAAAGCGCGGGAAGCCTGTGTTGCATTTGGTTGTGCGTCTTACTTTGCGATTGTTGTGGATGCAGCAGACTGCATTCGTGTCTCTATAACGTGGATGCAACATGTAGTCAAGTTACACGCCCCGGCCGTAACTTCAGTCTGTTGGGAAATGACATAGCGCCACCCGAATCGTTACTATGAGTATCCAGAGATCATGATATTTGAACTCCGCACGAAAACGTCGAGATGGTGGACCAATGATTGCTAGAAGGTATTCGCCGCCAAACTGACCAAAAGCATATAGAGAACCGGGGCAGGCGGCAGGTGTTATGATTTCCGCTTGAGGACTGGTTCGCCTCACCCTGTTCTCTGCAGCGCCTGTCCTTCTGTGCCCAATTCCCCGTCCCCCACCTGCGCCAGAAGCCGTGGCCTCAGGCATTCAACAGACCCGCCACTGCCAACGGTTGCCCCCAAAAAACCTCCCAAAAGCACCAATTCTCCCTTCCATCAATCCCCACGCCGGGCACAGCCTCACCCTGCCCACACCGCGGTGCACAGCACCACGTCCTCCAACGTAAAACTGCCGTGCCGTTCTCAGCGCAGAGTAATCCGATACTCCCCGGTCCCGCAACACGGACCGCTACAGCGCATTTAAGCGCACCGCGTCAATCGCCTGATCCAACCGAACTTGCAGCACCTTCTTGTACAGGAACACCAAGGCATTCATGGCCTGGTTCTGGATCGTCAGCGACATTTGCCCCTCCACCGCCAGATGCGTCAAGAACGCCTAAATCTTCGGCTCCGCCGGATACAGGTCTGCAGGCGACTGCATCCGGTGAAACCGCACACACCTCGTCACCCAATGCACATACAACCACTCGGTATGGATCGAACAATGTTGGAACTGCAGCACCTGCTCCAGCAACTTGGTTGGTGAATCCGATTGCCCCGAGGCGCCGTTCAACATAATCTCGGAGCATGAAAACGTTGCTCCACCCTGTCGGGTTGGAGCCCAAGTTGCCCGAAAACCCCGCCATTATCAAGGTACCAGGGCAAGACAGCATGATAATCAATGGTTAGGCGACTTCAAGACCGCACCATATATGAAAACAACACGCATGATTATGATAATCGCAGGATGGTTGGTTACCGCTTCCGCATATGCGATGACCATTCTCATGCTATGGGGTAATTGGAACTCTGCACCTTGGTCGCCCAAGTGGGATCATATGGGTATGACCCTGGAGTGTGTGATTCAAATCCTAGCCATTTTGATTGGTATCTGGTTTCTAGCAATGGGGGTTTGGAAGGGAAACGGTTCCCGTGGGGAGACACCATCAGCCACAGCCAGGCCAATTACTATAGCTACTGGGATGGAGGCAAACCGTTCTATTCATACGATGCGAGTGCGACCGAAGGGTATCACCCGAAGTATGCGGTTGGGGATTATCCGTACACAAGTCCGGATGGATCACTTGCGCCCAATGGATATGGATTGTGCGACATGGCAGGGAACGTGTGGGAACTGTGTTGGGATTGGTATGATGCCGCCTATTATAGTTCCTCGCCAGGGTTTGATCCGCGGGGACCTGCTTCGGGCTCGCAGCGGGTGATCCGGGGTGGCGGTTGGCAGTTCCACGCTGGATACTGCCGGGTAACGGATCGCTTCTCGGAGTGGACTTGGAACTACTTGCTTGGGTTCCGGTGTGTGCTGGCCCCAGGTCAGTAAAGTTGTTTCGGGTTTGGTGTTCGTCTGAAAGATTCCTGCCTCAAAACTGAATCCCCACAGATGATTCTGCTTGATCAATCTGCGGGCGATGCCGAATCGCCACTATGGACCATGGACCTGAGACACAGGCCAGGGGATCGGGCTAGGAGACAGGCGTCAGAGGACGGATTGGTGGCATCAACGGGTGAACGGTTGCACTGATCCGGAGTTTCGGCGGATGCAAGATGCGATGGAAACCGGCGAGGACTTGAGGTTGTGGTGAATGCTCGGGCGCCAAATGCGCTTGATCGCAACTCGCGTAGGAGCGGTCTTCAGGTTGATGCGGCCGAGGACGGCCGCGCTCCCGGGGCGGTTGCCTTCTCCAGTGCTGGAGGAGCGCGGCGATTTTTCGCCGCACTCAGCCGGTCAATGTTCGGGCGGTGGGATAACGAGTTTGTCAGGCTGTTTGGGCGGAAGATGCCAGAATGCAGTTCGGCAGTGAAACAGGGCTGGGGTGGCAGCGAGGCTCTGCCTCAGACCGAACAGGCACACGGTGCTGGACCGCCAAGCGGGTTCTTGCCGTTCTCGGTGTCTGGCCGGCCTCATTAGCACTGCGCCGCTCAGTGACGCGTTGCTGATGATCGTGCTTGACCACGTTTCAAATCGCTGTAAATACGCATGCTTGTGACTGCAAATACAACGCAAACCTCTCGTCAAAGGCTGCTTTCGGCCATCGCGCACATCGAGCCCGATCGTGTTCCGATCGACTTGTCCGGCCATAGATCGTCTGGCATATCAGCCATCGCTTACGCACGGCTCCGCAAACATCTTGGCCTCGAACCGCGTACTCCGCGCGTTTACGATCCGGTCCAGCAAATCGCCATTGTGGACGAGGATGTCCTTGAAATGTTTTCGGTGGACACGGTCGAACTCGGACGCGCGTTCGCGCTCGAAGACAGGCACTGGCAAGAATGGGTGTTGCCGGATGGAACACCGGCGTTGATGCCCGCATGGGTCAGGCTGCGACGCGAAGAAGGCCGTTGGGTTGTTCTCTCGCCCAGCGGGCGTGTGATTGCACAGATGCCAGACGGCGTGCTGTATTTCGAGCAGACGTGGTGGCCGTTCTTTGAGAAAGACGATATAGATCACATCGAGGATTACCTCGGAGAAAGCATGTGGACCGGCATCGCTTCACCGCCGGGGCCGATCGTGGCCGGTTCGGAGGGCCCTGAGCTGCTTCGCGAGGGCGCGCGGCGGCTCCGATCTCAAACTCACCGGGCAATAATCGGCTTGTTCGGCGGCAATCTTCTTGAAATGGGCCAGTTTCTGTACCGGAACGATCGTTTTTTCATGTTGCTTGCCGGAGAACCGAAACAGGCGCACAAGTTTCTGGATCGCGTCACCGAGATGCACATGGCCAACCTTGACCGGTTTCTCGGCGCGGTGGGATTGTACATCGATATCATTCTTTTCGGGGACGACCTTGGGATGCAAACAGGCCCGCAAATCTCGCCCAAGATGTACCGCGAGTTCATTTTCCCACGCGAGAAGGCAATGTGGCAGCGCGCCAAGCAACTGGCTCCGCACATCAAGATAATGCTCCATTGCTGTGGTGGCGTGCGCGAACTGCTTCCGGGTCTGATTGAAGCTGGATTGGACGCAATAAACCCGGTGCAGATTTCGTGCAAGGGAATGGAAGCGTCAGGGTTGAAGCGGGATTTCGGGAAAGACATCACCTTTTGGGGTGGCGGGTGCGACACGCAACAGGTTCTTATGGGTGGCACGCCAGCCGAAGTTGACGCTCATGTGAGGCGCCAGGTGGAAATACTTAAGCCCGGCGGCGGGTTTGTCTTCCAGCAGGTCCACAACATTCTGGCCAATGTGCCTCCGGAGAACATTGTTGCAATGTACCGCGCAGCACTGGAATCGGGCACTTACAAGTGAATTGTTGGGCTTGCAATGCAGCATTCACGGGGTAGTATTGCCGTTTCAAGTGGCATCTCGCCCGCTGAACGGGCGAGTTTTGTTTGATCAATACTATGGCATCTGCAAATGATTTGAGACGCGGAATGGCGATCATGTACAACGGCGAAGTGTGCGTGGTTCTGGACGCGCAACACCGGACGCCGGGGAATTTGCGCGCGTTTGTGCAGGTTACACTCAGGAACGTGCGATCAGGGCGTTCTTCAGACGTGCGCTTCAGCTCGACTGAAAAGGTTGATGTTGTCCCACTGGTGGCAAAGAAGATGGAGTTCAGTTACAAGGACGGCGAAGATTACGTTTTCTCCGATCCAGAGACATTCGAAACGGTGACATTGGCCCCCGAAATCGTAGGTGAAGCCAAGGATTACCTTGTTGAGAACACAGCGGTGACAGTGACTTTCGTCGAGGACAAAGCCGTTCAGATTGAATTGCCGTCGTCTGTCGTGCTCACCGTCACAGATGCCCCGGAAGGCGTCAAAGGCGATTCAGCTACAAACGTGCAAAAGACCGTGACGCTCGAAACCGGCCTGACTGTTCAAGTGCCCCTTTTCATCAAGACAGGCGAAAAACTCAGGATCGACACCCGCACAGGCAAATACATCGAGCGCGCCTGATAGTGTCTGGAGGGCGCTTTTGATTTTCATGCAAGGCATGGCCCGCGGTCTCCGCGAGCCTGAATCTGGAGAGAAACCTCTGCAATTCCCGAGCTAACGCGGCGATTCATCGCCGCCCCCGGCCGGTGAATGTTCGGGCCACGGATTCGTGTGATCGAAACTTGTGTACGATCGGTCGTCGGGTTGATGCGGCCGGGGACGGCCGCACTCCCAATGCCTCGGCGGGAGCCCGGGCAGTCGATTGAGACGCATGCGCAGATGGACGGAGTGCGTGCTCTTTCTTGTCGAAGATTTCATGCAAAGCAGAGCGTGTGGTGTGTGAGCCCATTAGCCTGTGGCTGGCGGATTGGCGGCTGCGCCAGGCTGGAAGATTTGGGCAGCGTGCAGCCGGTTCGATGACGCTGCAGGGCGGAAGTAGTTTTGGCTTCTGCCTGGTAGCTGTCTTAATTCCCTTTGACTGCAGGCGGAAGTTCGGTATGCTGTGGGTTCAACTTTGAGTTTTGCACAATGCCCAAACTGACAATTAGAGACGTGAATTTGCGAGGCAAGCGCGTGCTTGTCCGTGTTGATTACAATGTGCCTTTGGAGGAATCAGGCGGACGCGTGGTTATCACCGATGACACGCGCATCCGCGAGACCCTGCCGACACTCAATCTTTTGAGGGAACAGGGTGCACGCATCATTCTCGCGTCGCACCTTGGCCGGCCAAAAGGCAAACGCGATCCGTCGCTGTCTCTCGCGCCAGTGGCGCAGAGGCTGGCTGAGTTGACCGGGCGACCGGTCCAGTTTGTGGACGATTGCGTGGGCGCCGAGGTGGAGGAGACAGCAGCCAATCTTCAGAACGGCGATTTGCTGCTCCTTGAAAACGTCAGGTTTTATCCCGAAGAAGAGGCCAACGACCCGCAGTTTGCGGCGCGATTGGCGAGTGTTGCCGATGCTTACGTTAACGACGCTTTCGGGTCTGCGCATCGTGCGCATGCCTCGACCGAAGGCGCAGCACGCGTTGTCGCGAGCCGGGGCGGTCCGTGTGTTGCCGGGCTTTTGATGGAGAAAGAATTGTATTACCTTGGACACGAGCTTGAAAACCCGGCCAGACCGTTCGTCGTCATTCTTGGCGGCGCGAAGGTGTCTGACAAGATCATGGTGATCCAGCGGCTTCTGGAGAAGGCGGATGCATTGTTGATCGGAGGTGCAATGGCTTACACGTTCAGGCTTGCGCAGGGACACAAGACCGGCAAGTCACTGGTTGAGCCCGACAAGATTGACGTTGCGAAGGCTGCAGTGGCCGAAGCTGAAAGACGCGGCGTGAAGTTTTTGCTGCCGGTTGACGATGTCATTGCCGTGCCGGTCAAGACAGACAAGCTGGACAAGAAAGGCAAGCCGGTCATTGACTACCAACAGGTCCGGGTGAACCCGGCTCTTGACACGCCGGACGATTTTGCCGGGTTGGACATTGGGCCGGCCACAGTGCGGGCTTATTCGGAAGTGATCAAAAGCGCACGAACCATCCTTTGGAACGGGCCGATGGGACTGTTCGAAAACAAGACTTTCGCCCAGGGAACGAACGACATCGCCAGGGCGGTAGTCGAAGCGACCGAGCGTGGCGCAAAGAGCATCATCGGGGGTGGCGACAGCGTCAAGGCGTTGAACAAGCTCGGATTTGGCTCCAAGGTCACCTTCATGAGCACTGGCGGAGGCGCAAGCCTTGAGTTTCTTGAGGGCAAAGTGCTGCCGGGCGTGGCCGTGCTCAACGACAAAGCCTGAACCAACTGCCGTACAACCAGTGGAGAACCTTTGCAAGCCCGTGAATTAGCATGAACAAAGACCGCAAATTAATCATTGCTGGCAATTGGAAAATGAACAAGACCGTTGCCGAGGCACTCGACCTGGTCAACGGCCTCAAGCGCGAACTCGCCAATGTGAAGGAGGTGGACATCGTGGTTTGCCCTCCATTCACGGCGTTGAGTGAAGTCTCGAAAGCGATCCTTGACTCTAACATCCGGCTTGGCGCTCAGAACATGAGTGAACATGCTGTCGGCGCGTACACCGGCGAGATCGCCGCCGTGATGCTGAAGGAGTTCTCGGTACGGTATGTTATCCTCGGCCACTCAGAGCGGCGCCAGTACCAAAAGGAAACCAACGATCTCATCGCGCGAAAGGCTCTTGCAGCACATGCTGCGGCTCTCAAGCCGATTATATGCATTGGCGAGACTCTGCAGGAGCGCGAGGCGGGCCGGACCGAGGCCGTTCTGGAAGAACAACTGACCGGGTCACTCGCAGGGCTCTCTCCGGAACAGATGGAAGAAACCATAATCGCATATGAACCCGTGTGGGCGATCGGGACGGGCCGAAACGCCACGTCCGAGCAGGCGCAGGCGGCGCATGCATTCATACGGCGGTGGTTGGCAACAAAGTTCGGAGACGCCGTGGCGCGCCGCGTTCGGATTCAGTACGGTGGAAGCGTCAAACCCGCAAACGCCCGCGAGCTGATGAGTCAGCCCGACGTCGATGGCGCACTGGTCGGAGGCGCGTCGCTTGAAGTGCGCAGTTTCTCGGACATCATTAAGAACTCTATTTGACTGTCGATGGGGCCGCGGAACGCAGCGTTGTTCTGCGCCCCTGAATGCGAAAGAGCATTATGGAATTAGCAATTGGCCTTCTGACACTGGTGCTTGTCATCGACAGCATTTTTCTGATGCTGCTGATTCTCATCCAGCTACCGAAAAAGGAAGCAGGGGCAGGGCTTGCGTTTGGCGCAGGCGCCACCGACGCCCTGTTCGGCGCCGGCTCGGGCACAGCGTTGAGCAAGATAACCAAGTATTCCGCAGGCATTTTCCTCGTCCTTGCGTTGACGCTGTCAGTGATGCGGACCCACCATGCAAAAACAAGCGCACGGATAATCTCAACTGAACTCGAAAGAAAAGCCGCAGCCACGGCACCAGCACCCGCACCCGCCACATTGCCGCCTGCTGTGACGCTGCCGGTTCTCCCCGGAGCGGCCTCCAATGTGCCCGCAGTCGGCGCGACAGGAACCGTTGCTGCGCCTGCCGGCGCGATTGTTACCAATGTGGAAGCGCCGCTTCCGGCGGTCACAAACAATCCCGGCAGCTCGTCCCCTGCGCCAAATCGTTAGGGGCTGACCATGCAGTTCTGCAGAAGTTCTCTGGCCGCAATCGCCAGGGAGCCGTGTACCGCTGCTATGGAGGATTTTCGCAGCCGACACGAGTCTTTTTGTCGAACGAGCATATTGCCTTCAAGCGGTCCGGGTTGTGGTCAAACACCCTCTTTGCTGCGGGCGACGGAGTTGTGCCGGAGAGCGCGACTCGGCGGAGCGTCAAAGTTGTTACGAACGCTTTTGTTTGGCCGGGATCATCGGGTCGCGGCTGTGCCGCGCTGTGCATCTTGTTTGTTGCTTGTCAGTTTGTTGATTCTGGCGCAAGGCTGCAATCACAAGGCGAGAATAGCTGACCTGGTTATCATAAACGGCGCGGAGCCCGAGTCGCTCGATCCGCACCTGCTCACCGGGCAGGCCGAAGGCCGGATCGCGATGGCGCTTTTCGAGGGATTAACGAGGTTTGATCCTGTGACTGCGGCGCCAATCCCCGGCTTGGCCGACCGATGGACCATCAGTAGTGACGGCCGCGTTTACACATTCCACATCAGGACCAACGCCAGATGGTCAACCGGGGAACCGATCACCGCGCATGATTTTGTGTGGTCATGGCAGCGCATCTTGTCTCCCTCGACTGCTAGCGAATACTGTGGTGTGCTTTTCTACATCAAGAACGGAGAAGCTTACGCGACAGGCAAACTCAAAGATTTCAGCCAGGTTGGGGTTCGAGCTATCGATGACCAACATCTGCGTGTGGAATTGGAGATTCCCATAGCGTTTTTCTTGGACCTCTGCAGTTTTCAGCCTTACTCGGTTGTGCCGCGGAAAATGATCGAGAAACACGGTGATCGCTGGCTGCACGCAAGGCCTTTCATGGCCAGCGGCGCTTATACGCTCGAAAGCTGGCGTGTGAACGACCGCGTGCGCATTCGGCGCAACCCATGCTATTGGGACGCTGCAAATACGCGAAACGAAGTCATAGACCTCATCTCGTGTGTTTCGCCAACCACTGCGCTCAATTTGTACGCCTCCGGTGCCGTGGACATTGTGTGGGACAAAGAACTTGTGCCGCCCGATCTGTTGGACCTGTTGATCAAACGCCCGGACTTTCACACTTACCAGTCACTGGGCGTGTACTTTCTGAGAATCAACGTCACACGAAAACCGTACGACGATCCCCGCGTGCGCCGTGCGTTGGCGATGACGATCGACAAGCGCCGAATAGTGGAGCGAATCACCAAGGGAGGGGAAACGCCGGCTTCCTGCATCTCACCCCCGGGGATCGCAAATGGAGATCGTCTTTACCAGCCGCCAAATGGTCTGCCGTACGATCCGCCGGCTGCTCGCCGCCTGATGGCCGAGGCGGGTTATCCCGACGGCCGTGGTTTTCCAGTCCTCACGTACACATACAACACACAGGAAAGCCATCGCCGGATTGGTGTTGAGTTGCGTGAAATGTGGCAGAAAGAGCTCGGCATAAACGTCGAACTCCGCCAACTGGAGTGGAAAGCATGGCTGCGCGCCCAAGCGATGCTCGATTACGACCTGATCCGCAGCAGTTGGATTGGCGATTACAACGACCCGAACACTTTTCTCGACCTGTTCCTGAGCGACAACCCGAACAACCGCACAGGCTGGCGCAATCAGACTTACGATGAGACTCTTCGACGGGCCAACAGCGAGCCGAACACAGCCAATCGCCAGCACTTGCTCCGTGCGGCCGAGTCAATTCTCGTTGAACAGGAGGTTCCGGTGATCCCCGTGTTTTTCTATGTGGGAATGGAGTGTTACCACCCGGCGCGCATCGAAGGTGTGTATCCCAATATTCGTGCGGAACACCCGCTACGGGTGATTCGGCGAATTCCGGACCATAAGAACAAAGCCCGTTAGCACGGAAATCTCACCGGCTCACCGGCTACAGACACCCAAAGCTTCATTCCGGTGAGTTTCTCCGTATCTGCTTCTCTGGCAGCCGGTAAGGTCGTCACAACGGCACTGCCATCGGGGGTGAGTCGGATAAAGTGACAGG
>JARYMD010000109.1 GCA_029907285.1 Verrucomicrobiota bacterium
ACCATTCCGCGCTTGAGCATGGTGTGTTCGAACTCTGGGACGTTCATAGCCACACATTCACCTGCGCGGCCTTCCGAAGCATCCTGACTGTACACTTCGAGGCGCCGAACGCGGCCTCTTGTGTTGTCTGGCACAAGGAACAACTGGTCGCCGGGCTTGACCTTGCCGCTGGAGGGGATGCCTGTTACGACTGTGCCGAAGCCCTTGACGGTGAAAGCGTCCGCGATCCATGTGCGAAACAATCCAGTGCATGGGCGGGAATCGCAGGCATCGACTTCGGCCGCAAGAGCATCGTAAAATGCGTCGAAACCCTCGCCGGTGACATTGGACAGCGGGCAGACTTGTGCGGATTCGAGGAAAGTGCCTGTGAGGAAACTTCTCAATAAACCGAGCACTTCATCGCGACGCGAAGGTTCAACGAGATCGATTTTTGTCAATGCGACCAACCCGCGCCGGACGCCCATCAAGGTCAGGATGTCCAGATGCTCCCGCGTCTGCGGCATGATGCCATCGTCGGCGGCGACAACGAGAATTACGATGTCGATGCCGTGGGCGCCTGCCACCATGTGCCGGATGAAATCAACATGGCCGGGGACATCGACTATTCCGATGACACGGTTTCCGGCAAAACGGCACGGGGCAAAGCCGAGGTCAAGGGTCAGCCCGCGCGCTTTTTCTTCGGCCAACGTGTCAGTGTCACAGCCGGTCAACAGCTTGACGAGTGCTGTCTTGCCGTGATCCACGTGCCCGGCTGTGCCGAGCATGATGTTTTTGCTGGCTGGCATGGACCGGATTCAGCGGTTTCGAATTCCAGACGGTCGTTGGCGTTATTCTGTGTTAGCGAGGTTTTTCAGGTGCGATTTGCCTGTGGCGTGTCAATTCCGTTTGCAACTCTTTGCAGCGCTTGTGCGATAGCATCTATCTGGGCATTGGCAATCGTTCGCATGTCAATGCAAACGCGGTCCTGTTCGATTCGAGCGAAAACGCATGCGTCATCAAGACGCAAGCGTTTGGCGAGCTCGGAAGCGCTCAGCCCCTCAATTTCCACTGTTACAACCGCGCTTGGTATTGCCTGGGTCGGGAGCGAACCGCTGCCGAGGTAGGACACGCCATTTTCGGCTTTTGCGAGCAGTTTTGGGGTGAGCGGTTGGATCAGCTCCAAAAGCCGCCGGGCGCGCGTCTGCAGAACGTCCACCGGTGTGGTCAGCATACTGTACGTCGGGTGCAGCCTTGCCAATTGATCCGGCTTTCGGAACAACTGCAATGTGCGCTCGAGCACCATCAGGCACGTCTTGTCCACTCTGACAGCCCGCATTAACGGGTGTTTTCGGATGAGGTTGATGATCTCTTTGCTTCCGATGATGATTCCTGCCTGGGCGGCGCCCATCAATTTGTCGCCACTGCTCAGGACAAGGTCTGCGCCGGCCTTGATTGATTCGCCCATTGTTGGTTCGTGTGGCATTCCGAACAGTTCAAGCGGCACAAGGGCGCCTGCCCCGAGGTCGTCGATTAACAACAGATTGTGTGCATGCGCCAGCTTTGCGAGGTCCTCCAACGAAGGCTCGCTTGTGAATCCGACTATGCGGTAGTTGCTCGGATGCACGCGCATGATTGCAGCAGTGTTTGGCGTGATTGCTCGCGCGTAATCTTTCAAATGCGTCCTGTTTGTGGCGCCGACCTCGACGAGCCGCGCGCCGCTTTGTGCCATCACTTCGGGAAGCCGGAATGAACCGCCAATTTCGATCAGTTGGCCGCGCGACACGATGACTTCTTTGCCTGCAGAGGTTGCAGCAAGCACCAGCAAGGTCGCCGCCGCGTTGTTGTTTACCACTGTGGCAGCTTCAGCGCCGGTCAGTTCGACCAGCAAGCTTTCGACAAGCTCGTCGCGTTCGATTCGCTCGCCTGTTTCGCGGTCGATGGCCAGAGTGCAATAGCCTTTCAGTTCGTCCAAAATCGAATCCACAACTTGCGCGGGGAAGACGGCCCGCCCGAGCCCGGTATGGAGAATAATGCCTGTGGCGTTGATGGCCGATCGGACTCGGGGTGCGGCGCGCTCTTGCAGGAGTTTGGCGGCGCGCGCCAGCACTGCATCAACGCTGATGTGCATCGGTCCGCAACGGCCTGCGCGATCGTTCAGGATTGAAGATCGAATCTCGGCAACCGCCTGGCGAAGGCAGTCGGCGACAAGAGACTGCGGTTGTTCTGCCAACCAGCGTGTGGCGACGCTGGTTTTGAGCAATTCGGTTATCGACGGGATTCGGGCCAGCAACTCATGTTTGACATCTTCGCCCATATGACTTTACTCGGGGGGTCTGAAACCACCGGGTTCTCCAATACTCATTCTGCTTGGACAATCATGACGGTTACAGCGTTCGCGGTCAATCGTGCGGTTTGGGGTTGCGAGTGCGAAGGCGGAATGAATAGTGTCACATTGATTCTATCAAAGAGGTAGGACAGCATGCGTTGCGCAGTGAGAGATGAATCAACCCATTTGGCGGATCAAGAATCTGCTGATGCAGCATGCAGGGCGGTCTTTTTTGCACCAACGTCAATGATGTTTTAAGCATGAGGAACAGGAGAAGTTTTCTGAGGCAAGCCGGTGTGGGCAGTATTTCTCTGGCCGCATGGCCGTTGATTGGCAGAAGTGGCGAGCAAGGAGTTGCAGCACCGCCAGCGGGCGCACTCGGTTTCAGCACCGCACCATCTTTGCAGAACCCCTCTGCGAGCGGAGTTACGGTTGCCATAGGCGTCAACAATCCGTGCACTGCATGGGTTGAGTATGGCGAGACCGAACAACTTGGCCGCGTAGCAACAGGATCGCATCACGGGCTGAAACCGTACGACGCGCGGGCGCATCATATCCGCATCGACGGATTGCGTCCCGGGCAGCGTTGCTTCTATCGGGTCCATGCATGCGCTGTGGAGTTCAAGAGCGCTTATGACATACGCCGCGGCGAAACCGTGGCGACGGACATCTACAGTTTTCGGACGCTTGACCCGGCCGCCAAAGAAGCGCGCTTTGTGGTTTGGAATGACACCCACGAGAACGCCGAGACAATGGCCAAGTTAATGGTTCACACTTCAAAGCACGGCGCCGATTTCCATGTCTGGAATGGCGATGTCACCAACGACAACTACACCGAAGACAAAATGGCCGAGCATTACCTGGGCATTGGCGGACACCCGTTCGCACGCGCAACACCGTTGTTGTTCGTCCGCGGCAACCATGACACCCGCGGTCCTGCTGCGCGGTTGTTGCCCCGCTATGAGGAAACGCCCAATGGACGGTTCTATTACGGGTGGAGGCACGGACCAATCGCCGGTGTCGTGCTGGACACGGGCGAAGACAAGCCTGACACCACAAAGGTCTATGCCGGGTTGGGCGATTTCATCGCATATCACGAGGAACAGACGGCATGGCTGCGGCGTGAGCTGGAGCAACCGCACCTCCGCGATGCCCGTTTCAGAGTCGCTTTCTGTCACATTCCATTGTGGTGGGGTGACAAACGCTATCCGGAAGACCCGAACGATCCGCGGTCTCGATGGCATGAGCTGTTGGGAGACGCGCATTTTTGCATGGTGATTTCCGGGCACACGCACACCACAGGCGTTTTCCCGCCGAACGAGCACAGACCTTACGCGCAAATCGTTGGCGGCGGGCCAAAGCCGGAAAATGCCACGCTGATCTGCGGTGTTGCGACCCAAGAAAAACTCTCAATCAGCGTGCTGGACACCGAAGGGGTCGAGTTGAACTGGTACGGAACATTTGCGCCGGGTTGATGCGGCCGAGGACGGCCGCGCTCCCGGCGCCGTTGCTTTCCCCAACGTGCTGCGGGAGCGCGGGCATTCTTGCCCGCACCCGGCAGGTGAATGTTCGGGTGCCGGATTTGCATGATTGAAACCGGTGTACGACCGGTCGCCGGGTTGAATGCGGCCGAGGACGGCCGCGCTCCTAACGCGATTGCTTCCTCCAACGCTTTGTGGGAGCGCGGGCATTCTTGCCCGCACCCAGCCGGTCAATGTTCGGGCACAGAATTTGTGTGATGGAAACGGGTCGTACGACCGGTCGTCGGGTTGATGCTGCCGGGGCGGTAGCACTCTTGGCAGAGTCGGTTGGGCGGCGGCTTTGGGTGGCGAGGATTTGATTGCGACGCGGGCTGATGCTGTGGCTAACTTCTCGTGTGCGGGTTTATACCAGATACAAGCCGATACGGCCGAGGCGGCACTGGCACAACGCGTGGTACGCGTTGGGGTCGGCCGTCGGATTGTTGTTTTTGGGATGGATGACTTGGCGCATGGCGCGGAGCTACGATGTTCAACCTGCGCCTGTGGAAAACAAACCTGTGCCTGCGCGCGCGCCGGTGGCGGTCCCGCCCGCTCGGCCAACCAATGCTGCTGTTGCGCAATCAATGCGGCCGACCGTGACAAACACGGCGCCAACTTTCCAGCCGGATATTGCTGAGACACCTGGAACGCGTCCCGTGCGCGACGTCCTTGAAGCCCAGATTGCTCTCGCTTCTCTTGGAATATCGTGCGGGCCGTTGGACGGGGTTTTCGGGTCCCGGACACGCGCGGCGTTACGAGCTTACCAACGCAGCGCGGGGTTGCCCATTACGGGGATGCTTGATGCCCAGACGCGCCGAGCTTTGACCGTGAAAACGCCCGTGTTCACGAACTACGTTGTGACCAGGGAAGACGTCGCGCGGCTGTTGCCCGTGCGTCCAACATGGGTTGGTAAATCGCAGCAGTTGCGCATGGACTACGCAACATTGCTTGAATTGATTGCTGAAAAGACAAGATCACATCCGGGCCTTGTGCGGCGCCTGAACAATGGAGTTGACTGGGACGCATTGGGTCCGGGCTCAGCAGTGACAGTCGTGGCTTTTGAAGAGCCGCATGTCAAAGCGCGTGCTGCGTCGGTTCGGATTTCGTTGGGGGACAAGATTCTCGAAGCGTTTGATGCCGAGGGCAATCTGGTGGCGCATTTTCCATGCAGCATCGCTCGGGCGGTTGAGAAGCGGCCGCTTGGCCAGTTGCGGGTGGTGACTGTTGTTCGCAATCCGAATTACACTTTCAATCCGCAGTTGTTTCCGGAATCTGCGGAGGCCCGGCGTTTGACCCAGAAACTGATAATACCTCCAGGACCAAACAACCCCGTCGGGACAGCGTGGATTGGACTGGACAGGCCCGGGTACGGCATTCATGGCACGCCGAATCCCGAGCAAGTCGGGCGCACGGAATCGCATGGATGCTTTCGCCTTGCCAATTGGGACGCGGAATTTTTGGCCGGGCTGGTGTGGGTCGGAATGCCGGTTTACGTAGAATAAAGTGGAAAAACCGGCAACCCGGCCGCTCCCCTTACGCATCACGTATCACGTATCATTCCAGTGCGTCTAACCCGGAAATCTCACCGGCCAACCCCTCAGATCTACCCAAGCGTTCAATCCGGTGAGATTTCCGGGCCAAGGAAACCCGCGCCCAGACGAGAGAATCTCACTTTCCAGACCGTACACCGTGCTCCCCGCCGGAGCCGATTTCGGCAACGCGACAACTGACACACTGTAGAACATATCACTACTTGTTAGGTTTGGCGCGGGTTTCCCAGAGCCCGCATATTTCGCAGCCCGGCGTAGCCGGAACCAAATTTGCGTGGTGGGCAGAGACTCTTTACCTGCGGACGCTGACGAGAGGTCTCTGCCACACCGGGCTGCGAAATATGCGGGCTAAATGCGCGGCCAACCGAAGACTGCAATGTGACAGGCTAATTGGACCTGGCAGCCTTTGCCATGGCGGTGAAACGATCCACGTGTTCCTGCCACACGCGTTCGAGTTCTTTGACCTTTTCGGGCATTTTGGCGGCGAGGTTGATCTGTTCAGCGCGATCGGTCCGCATGTCGTAAAGTTCCCATGGGTCGTTCTTGGCGGTGACAAGTTTCCAGTCGCCGACGCGCACTGCGCGATTGCCCTCGTGCAACCACCAGAGGCTTTCGCGCGGCAGCGTGACATCGCGGTGGAATGCCGGCACGAGACTCCGACCGGGTGCTTCGGGAACCGGCACGCCTTTCCATGTTGCGGGTTTATTGACTCCCGCCAGTTCGAGCACAGTCGGCACGAAATCGATGAAATGTGCCGGCGTATGACGCAGTTGGCCTTTGAGGCGGATGCCTGCGGGCCAGTGAACTATGAATGGCGTGCTGATGCCGCCTTCGTGCACCCATGTTTTATGGCGGCGGAACGGTGTGTTGCAGGCGCTTGAGAATCCCGGGCCGAGGCAGAGGTAACTCTTGGCGCTGCCTGGTGGCGCGGCGGGGTCATGGCCGCCGTCGCGGACCATGATTTCGGCGCTTGCGCCGTTGTCGGAGGCAAAGAAGACGATGGTGTTATCAAGGGCGTTCATTGCTTTGAGTTGGTCAATGATACGCCCGATCTCGTGGTCCATGCGGTCTGTCATGGCCGCGTGGATGGCCATTTTTGCGGCTTGGAATTGGCGTTGCTGGTCTGTGAGTTCACTCCATGGCAATGGGCGGTTGACCTCGCCGGGACCGAGCTTTTTGAGTGCTTCCGGGAAGTGATAGGGCGGGCCGACGTTGCGTTCGAGGGCTGAAAGGGTGGTGTTGACGATGCCCGTTTCTTTCAATCGACGGAATCTGGCTTCGCGCATGGTTTCCCAGCCGGTGAGGTATTTGTCCTTGTACTTGGCGATGTCTTGCGGGAGTGCGTGCAGCGGGAAATGGGGCGCGATGAAAGCAACGTACTGGAAGAACGGTTTGTCCGGGTAATGCGCTGCGTGATCTTTGAGGCACTGGATGGCGTGGTCTGCGGTGGCGATTGTGGCGTAATAATCGGTTTCATTGGCAGGCGGCGTCACTGGCTTGTCGTCAATGAGGTTGCCGGCGACCGTGAAATAATTTCCCTGGTTGTTCATGTTGAACGACCGGTCGAATCCGCCTTCGAGCACTTTGCCGTCGATGTGCCATTTGCCGCTGTGATAGCAGCGGTAACCAGCGGGCTTGAGGAACTGCGGAAGCAAAGGCGCCCACGCCGGCCGCACGCCCGCCGCGCCGCCCGGAACATCTGGCAGGGCATCGCGTTGAATCTGCTGAGCGTAGTAACCTGTGAGAAGCGTGCCGCGCGACGGCCAACAACGGCTGGTGTTATAGAACTGGGTGAAGCGAAGTCCGTTTGAAGCGAGGGCATCAAGGTTCGGGGTCGCGATTTCGCTGCCGTAACAGCCGAGGTCCGAATACCCAAGGTCGTCGGCAAGAATGAAGAGGATATTTGGTTGGGCGGCAAGCAAAGCGGCGGCATGAATCCACGCGCCGCAGACCATCAGCATCTTGACTGTTGAGTTCAATCGTACGGTTACTGTGGCGAAGTTGCCGAGCCATCGCAAGTGTTACGTTGCGATAACTCCAGGCGGGGCACCGAAAACATTGTGCCTGGCACCATATCGCATTGTGGTTTGGGGCGGGGCGAGCCCTGCCTTTTAAGGAACGGTGCATAAGGATGGTGCGCTGTCCATTGTGTGCCGAATGCGATTGGTTACTGTCCCGATTGCGGCTTGCGGCGGTTTGGGCGGAAGCGACAAATCGGCGAAGATAGATGGGGCGGCCCTGTGCATGGGGTGCACCGGCCGGTAATGGCGGTTCATTTGTCGGAAACGTTCTGCTGCAGAACTGCGGCGCATGCGCGGCGGAGGTATTCTTCGTATTGCCAATCGCCGCTGCTGCCTGTCTGGCGTGTCACGACAAGGTCGAGGCTTGGGACAAATGCGATCAGTTGGCCGCCTGAGCCTGGCTTGCTGCGGGCGTCGGACGGAATGCTTTCGCCGCTGCGGTCGCCGGCGGGCCAGTGGCGGGCGGGCAATTCCCAGCCATGCGAGAACACCTGCGGGTTGAGCTTCCACCTCATTTCGGGGGTTGTGACGTTGTGGGTTGGCTGAGCTGTTTCGCGGACGAACCATTGTGGGATTATCTGGTTGTTGTTCCAGAGCCCGTTGCGGAGCGTGCAGTAGGCGATTCGCGCAAGGTCGCGGGCTGACAGGCCAAGGCCGTGCGACGGATGTCGCCCGATCTTTTCATCGCCGTTGTAGTATTGGAACCACCAGTTCTCGATGCCGAGCGGCTTGAACAGGGCTTGTATGGCGAATTCGTCGTAGCGTTTGCCGGTGACGGTTTCGCACACCAATGCGGCGTGCGCGAAAGCGTGCGTCGAGTAACCGCAACCTGTGCCGGGATCGAACGCGAGCTTTGCTGTGCGCTGGTCCCCAGTGTGGCCGAGGATGTATTCCCATGGCCCGTCGTTGGGTGCGCCCGTGGCCTCTGGGCAAATTCCGGAAGTATGATTGAGCAACTGCCTGACTGTTACTTGCGCTTTGCGCGGGTCTGACAGCGGCTGTGCCCATGGAATGAAATCGAAAGCGCGATCTTCAAATGTCATTTTTCTCGGCGTTTTCCCGTGCCGACTCATTTCGGAGGCTACAGCCAAGGTCGTGGCGCAGATTGCCTTGGACACTGAAGCGACGCGGCCTGTGTCGGTTTTCGAGCTGTTTCCGCGTTCGAGTTCAAGTACGATGTATCCGTGCCGGATGACAACGGCTGCGAAATTGCGGTTATCCGATTTAAGAAGCCAGTTGCGGAGTTCGTCGAGCTTGGCCGGGTCCATGCCGGCGATTCGGCGGATGTCATCCGGTTTGTCCAATGTACGCCAACCGCCTTTGGATTCGGGTGCGGGAAAATAGATTTGCGGTTTCGCTGGCTGGGCACTGGGTTTGGGAGCTGGGGACTGAATGTCTTTTGTGTTTGCTTGGGACAATTGGCCATGGAGGCTGTGGATGGGGACCGCGGAACCTGTGATGGCGGGCTCGATGGCATCCGCAGAAGGGACTGCATGGGCAGCAACAACAAGGCACAGAGATGAGATGATGACGAGTGTGTTCATTTGGAGCAGCTTTGTATCATTTCACGAGTCGCGGCTTGTTGTGCGAAGCCGATGTTCGGTCAAAAACCGGATCGATTGAAGACAAAAGTGTTCTTGAGGGGTGCGACCTGCTCTGAGAGGATTTCCTGCAATGCGGTCAACCTTTCAATTGAGAACGATTATGAGTCGAGCATTGTGTTGTTTGACGATTGTTCTGGCGTGGTGTGCTGCGCTTACACCGGGTTGCGCCATCAGGGGCAAACCCACGCTGGAACGTCAAATTGGCGAGTCGGTTGTTTTTATTGGACAAGAACCGGCGTCGTTGGCGCATGTTCCCGTGCCAAGCCAACGGGTGGTGGTTCGAAACACGTATTTGCAAGGACCCGATACAATTACCTATGAGGACGGCCGGGACTATGTCGTGAATTACCGAGCTGCAACAGTGCAGCGCCCGCCCGGCTCACGGTTGCCGGATTTCCAGACGAACATTCTGTACGGGCAGGAACAATTCGATCACACGAAGTTTCCCGGGTTCGGCAATACGAAGTACTTTGCATTTGTGGATTATTCCTATCTGCCCGTTGCACCGTGGCCGGTGCAGCCCTCACAGGCGCATTTGCTAAAGCTGACACAGGCAAAGCTCAAGGCCGGCAAGCAGGTCAAAATTGTTGCGTTTGGCGACAGCATCACTGCCGGTGGCGACGCTACAAAGCCGGAGTTGATTTTCTGGAAACGCTGGGCTGATGCACTCCAACGCAAGTACCCACAAGCGCGGGTGACCGCCGTCAACGGCGCAACAGGCGGCGATTCAACCGTTCAGGGGTTGCAGCGGCTTCAGACGAAAGTGCTGAATGAGAGTCCGGACCTCGTGCTGATCGGTTTTGGCATGAACGACCACAACGTTGGGGGCGTGCCAATCCCACAGTTCAAGGCAAACCTGCACGAGATGATTGAGCGCATTCGGAGCGAGACAGGGGCTGAAATAATACTGTTCTCGGCCTTTCCGCCAAATCCGAAGTGGAAGTTCGGGTCGCATCGAATGGCTGACTATGCAGAAGCCACGCGGCAGGTGGCAGCCGAGGCAGGGTGTGCCTATGCTGACGTCTTCACAAACTGGCAGCACGTGGCTGCCTACAAAAAGCCCGAGGATTTGTTGGGAAATAACATCAATCACCCGAACGATTTCGGCCACTGGATTTATTTCCGGGTTCTGGAAGCGCTTGGTTTGTGAGTGTGAGAGTGGCCGATTGTTTTGTTTAATGTGTTGGCGGGAGCGCGGGCAAAAGAGACCATAGACCAAAGACCAAAGACCATGGACCAAAGACTGGGGACAGGAGACAAGGGGCAGGAGTCAGGGATCAGTTGACAGCAACAAGAGTGTGTCGAGTCACCGCCGCAAGTACGTACGAGTTGAGAAGGGCCGAAGGCCCGCCTTATACCAGCCTGGGGCAACGCCCCAGGTAGTCGCACCGGTGTCAGAAGGATAAGCGCTGAAAGCCCGCGCTAATCGGGAGGTTCGGAGGATGCGAGATAGGTTGGAAATCGGCAAGGACTTGATGTTTTCGTGAATGTTTGGCTGCGGAGTTTGTGTGAGCGAAACCGTGTACGATCGGTCGTCGGGTTGATGCGGCCGAGACGGCCGCGCTCCCGGTGAATGTTCGGGCGACAGGTTTGTGTGATGGAAACGGGTCGTCCGATCGGTCGCCGGATTGATGCGGCCGAGGACGGCCGCGCTCCCGGTGAATGTTCGGGCGCAGGATTCGTGTGAACGAAGCTCGTGTACGATCGGTCGTCGGACTACCGGAGTCTGACAAGTTTGTAGTGGTCGAGGTCGATGATTTCCTTGGCGCTCGTGGCAAGGGCATTTAGCAGGGCAGGGGAGGTCGATGGCGGAAGCAGGACATAATCGACCTGTTCCTTGTGCCAGAAGTCAAGAACTCTCATCGGGTCTGTGCGCCCCTCGACGATTTCATTGAACTGATTCTGCCGTGCGCGGTAATCGGGTGTCATGAACCAGTGGCCGAGGTAGGTTCGGTGTGGGGTGTAAGCCGGGACCAATGTTCCGAGGTGCGGTGACGTGTACACGATACCTGCAGGCAGTTGGGCGAGGCGGTTGAGCGCAGCCATTGCAGGCGCGGGAACCTGGTAGTTCACGACATTTTTGATTGCGCGGAATGTTGATGCGATTGGGGATTGAAAGAGAGCGGCGAGGGCCAGCGCTGTGACAAGCTGTCCGGTGTGCGTTTCGTTCTGCGCGGCACGCCAGAACCGGTCGAACGCGCACGCGGCGACAATGCACAGGGGCAGGTGCAAATGGAACACGTAATGATGTCCG
>JARYMD010000010.1 GCA_029907285.1 Verrucomicrobiota bacterium
AGCGCAACTGACCGCACCATGCCGTCCGGGCCGGTGCCCGTGTTGAATGCGCGATCAAGCGACCCGTCCTGATTCAGCCGGGCAATGTACCGCTGCGCTGAGCCCGCCGCGCTCGTGAAAGTGCCTGCGATCAGTATCTTCCCGTCAGGTTGAGGCGCGATTGCATAGACACCAGGCGCGCCCGCACCCGGATCAAACGTTTGATCAACCATCCCGTTGACTGTCAATCTCGCAATCCCAACGCGCGGCGCGCCAACCACCGAATTGAAATCGCCGCCGATCAAGATCGCGCCATCGGGCTGAACAGCGATGGCCCTGACGCGGCCGTCAGGCCCAAGCCCCGGTTTGAACTCGTCGTGTACGGACCCGTCAGCGTTCAACCGAGCCAGCCTGATGCTTGGCACGCCATTGACAGCTCGGAAATCCCCACCGATCAGAATGCGCCCGTCTGGCTGTACAGCAATCGCATAAACGTCGCCATCCGCCCCCTGACCCGGCGTCAGGAAACTGTCCAGATAACCATCCTCATGCAACCGCGCCACGTGGTTGAGAATGATACCGTCGATGCTCGTAAACGCCCCGCCGATTACCACTTTGCCATCGCTCTGCAATGCAAGCGCATAAACAGGGCCATCGGCGCCCTGGCCAGGATTGAACGCAAAGTCAACCTGCCCGGGTGTTTCATCGTCGATGATTGTGACTGCAGCAATTGTAACCGGCCCCAACACAACGGTGTTCGTCGGCACCTTGACCGCAGCCCGCGGATTCTGCAGGCGAACCAAAAACAGCTCATCGCCTTCCCCGAGATTGTCATCCAAAATCCGAACCTGAATGGTCTTGTTGGTTTCTCCGGGCTGGAACACGAGCCTGCCCGAACCATCGAGAGCCAGCACATTCGTATCACCCGCAAATGTCAGCGTGCCTGAAGTGCTCTGGTAATCCCGGCCAGAGTTTGCAGTGCCGTCCACTGTTCTGTAATCAACCTGCACAGGATGAACGGTCCCGCCAATGCGCTGGACGTCGAGAGTGACAACCTTGGCGTACTCGGTGACGGAGTAATTCGTCGCGGCGAATTGAATGGCACAATCGTTCTCCACAATCGTCAGTGTGGCGTTCCCTTGCGGGCCAACACTCGTGGTCGCCAGTTCATTGGTCTGCAGCGTGAGCAGCACCGTCTTGTTCGACTCTATCAAGGTGTTGTCGAAAATCCTCACGAACACATTCGTCAAGGTCTGTCCCGGCGCGAAGGAAACGGTCTGGTTTGTGGCGACGAAATCGACGCCGTCCAAGGCAGTTCCATTGGTGGCAACGAAGGTGATCTGCGCGAGGTTCGTCAAAACACCAATTCTGCGAAGAGTCATAACGGCGTTGGTCTCGTGCTCATAGACTGTGAATCCAGCGCCGGCAAACTCGACAGCAGTGTCGTCGTCCTCGATATTCAACACCGCTGTTGTCTGGCCGCCCAACGGCGCGCCGCCACTGGCTTTGAGCAATGCCAGGTTAACGGTCTTGGTCGGCTCCGTAACAAAATCGTCAAGGATCGGAACCTGCAGGTTCTTCACTGTCTCTCCAGGTTGGAACACAAGCACACCGTTGGTCGCGATGAAATCAACATCCGGCACGGCAGTGCCAGCGGTTACCGTGAAATCAACTGTCACCAATGCGTTGGTGTCAGAAGTGCGGCGAACCGGGATGTTGGCGATGCCGACGTTCTCAGGCACAGAGTACGCAGTCCGGGCAAACTCCACCGTTCCATCATTGTCAATAATGGTCACCGTGGCACCGCTCGGGTCGCCAATCTGCGCCCCGGGCGTCTCCAGCAGCGTCAGCTTGACATACTCGACGTACTCCTGAACCGGGTCATCAACCGGTATTACAGGAATCTGGATCGAATCCCACCCCGGTGGAATTTCTACCGTTGTTTCGATGGTTTGGTAGTCGCTCCCATTAGCAGCAAGACCCGACAATTGGAACCGGACTTTCTGCGCGCGGTTCGTTACCACTGTGCGCTTGATTGTGAACACGGCCGGGTCAAGGCCTTGCTCATACGCCACCGGGTCCGTTGCTTCAACCGTGATCACGGAAGCATCATCGTCAAGTATGGTCAGCGTGTGACTCTGATAGACATCGAACGACGCGTTCATCGGGATCGTGACGAGCGTTGAGTTGGTCACAATCTCGTTGGTTGTGATCGTTTCTCCGCTTTCATTCGTGATGGTGATGTCGTTTGTGCTCAGCCAGTTGCTTATGAAGGGCGGCGGCGGCATCAGCGTCAGCACCACCGTCCTGTCAGGCTTGGCCACGCTGTCATTGCTGTAAACAAAAGTTATCAACTGGGTCCGGTTGGTGTACTGGTTCTTGCCACCATCCGGGCCGTGATAGAACATCAGACGGCCCGTTGAACTCGTCAGCGGGTAATCAACGTCAGGAATCGCAGTTCCGCCAGTAACCTTGTAATCGACAGTCACAGGATTGTCTTCTTGTGGGTTGCCTGTGATTGCGACGGCGATAAGCGCCTGGCCTGCTGTCTCATAGTTGGTAGAACTCAAGAAACTGAATCCAACAGCCAACGCCGAACTGGAGTCGTCATCGTTGATGGTCACCATTGCCTGCGATGGCGATCCTGCGTAATAATCCAGTCCGGGCAGAACTTCCAGAATCACTGTCTCCGGGTCCTCACGCAGCACGTCGTTCATGGGCACAACTGTCAGTGTCACAGTGGAGGCGCCTCGCGGGAACAGCACGCGCTCGCCCAGTGACACATAATCCGCAAACGGTTTGGCAGTACCGCCGGTCTTGATGAACACTTCCAGCTCGCGGCTTGTGTCGCCGGTTCGCGTGAGCACGAACTCGCCAGTGTCACTTGGTTCCGCAGCAGTTTCGTCAGTGGCTCTGACCGTAACCACAGGGAGCGCCCGGTCTTGGATAAAAACCGTGGCAGTGTTCGGATATCCGACGTTGTATGTTGGACTATCCGATATGAACACCTGAACGGTGTTGCCACCGTCGCGGATTCCATTGTCGCGCGGCGTGACGACAATCGCCGCCGACGGCTGGCCTGCGGGGATTGTGACCGCCCCCGACAGCGCACGGTAATCCCGGCCACTCACCGCAGTGCCTGACACCAAATAGTTCACCGTCAATTCGCGTGTCATGTCTCCCGCGCGCGTGACCATCATGACTGCCGCAAGTGCGCCTGACTCGCTGCCAACGGGCTGCGTGGCCATAATGGTCACCAGGGGAAGGTCGTTGTCGGCAATGGTAACCATCGCCTCGCCGGTGCCGACCTGATAAGACGGGTCGGGAGCGATCTTGAGTTTGACTGTCCGGTTGCCATCAAGATAGAGATTGGGCCGCACATAGACCGGGATGGTCACAAACGAAGCGTTCGCAGGAATAACAACGCTGGCTGGCAGCGCCTCGTAATCCGACCCCGGCACGGCTGTCCCCTCGACAGTCAACTGGACAGTCACAGGAACATCCATCACGCCTGTCCTGAGCACGGTGAACTGGGCGGCATCACCTGCATTCTCTGTGGTTGGTGTCGAAGCCAAAAGAGATACAATCGGCAATGTCGCTTTTTGCGCGGCGATTTTGAGACGAGCCTCGCCGGGCCACCACGGAACGTAGTCAGTGTAATTCTGGAACCACGTATCCTGGCCGTTCACGTTGCGGATTTCCCAATCGCTGAAAAAGACATAGTTGGTGTTCGTAGCCAGTAACCCGCCTTCGCCATTGGTAAGCTCAAGCCGCATCACCTCCAGCGGATACATGATCGTGAGAGCGACATCTTTGTCCTGTCCCGCAGGCGCGTTGGTTACAAGAGGTGTGATCGTAATATTCGTCTCAACCACGCCCGTGGCAAAGTCCACTGCGTAAAACTTGAAAGAAAGCGTTTTCGGACCGAACGGACTGGGCACAACGTTGGTTTGATTCACAACTGAATTGCTGATCCTTGCGTAATCCTTGCGTTCCACTGCTGAGCCGCCCAACAGGAAAAAGGCTTGCAGCGCCGTATTCGTGTCCCCGGTCCGTTTCAGCCTGAAAATGCCCGGTTTCTTCGTGGGGCCGTCTGCATGCTGCACAACCTCCGCAGTCACGCGCGGGAGCGGGTTTGCGATAAAGGCAAGCCCGGAAGCGTCACGGTCACGCAAGGTAACTGGGACTCCAAAATTCGCTGGAGTTGTTACGTAGCCATTAATATAGGCTCCGACGTAGTAATCCCCGTTTGTCAGGCCAACTAAGGTGAACGCCCCGTCGCTGTCCGTGTAAGTCCACTTGTAATTCTCGGCATACTCGTACTCGCCCTCCGTCAATGAACCGTTCGACACTCGCACATCGCGGAGCGGCATGCCTGCGTTATCAACAACAAAACCGCTCACTCTCAGCGTCGTGGGGTCGCCCACCCTGATCACAATGTGTTTGCTGGTTATGCCGCCGCGAAGGTCGCTGACCTCGCACCGCACAACGTAATCACCCGGCGCAGCCCACCCTTTCACAATGCTGGCCGAATTTGGCCCCGCAGTATCGTCTCCCAAATCCCAGTAAAATGACATCGCGTCGCCATTGGGATCAACCGCATCAGCCGTCAAAGTTATCGGCTGATTCGGCCGGGTCTTGTTGGTCGAGACCGAGAGTGTGAGGACTGGCGGCAGGTTGTCTTTTCGTTCGCCCCTGAAAACAACCACGTCGTACCATGTGTTGGTGCCTGACCCGCCTCTTGCAACAGGCGTGATATAAACCTTCGATTCCTCATCAGCGTAAGTCCGTCCGACGGCTATGGCAGCATCCTGACGGCCATGGATCGAGCCGGGCGTTGTGTCAAGCAACTGGCTGTATCCTTGCGCCTGTTGCCACGCAGCCCAGTGCAATTCGACGCCGTTCGTCAACCAACGATTGGGAACCTTGGTCCTCGCACTGATCCAGTACTCGCGCTGCGCGTCCTTGGCAATCCGAAGCGCGTAACTCCGGCCATCCACCAGCCGCGGCGTGTCATGAACGTATATCCGGTTTGTTCCGTCGGTTGCGACCTTGACAATGTACGCTTCCGTCAGCCAGCCAAGCTGCGCTTTTCCGATTGCGTTGAAGTGCCCCGCAAACGCCGTGAGCATCTGGTTTGTCCTTGTAGTGGCCTCACCACCGCCACTGCCCATGACATCGAAGATGTCCCCGTATTCAATGTCATCCCCCACCCCAATGATGCTGTCGTGCCCGACGAGGCTGTCGATGTCGAACGGCAACTGCGGCGCGGTCGGAAGAACAGGGCGGCGCGTCTCCCAGAAATTGGCGTGCCCGAGCCCGTAACAGTGGCCCAGTTCGTGAACAATCAACCCAACGCCTGCCCCTTGTATCCAAACCACTCCGCCGCCACCCAACCCGCCCCATTCGTAGCCGGGAACACTCGTGAACTGCAGAATAAGCTGGTCGTAGTTCTCAGTCTTGTACCCCAGTTTGATCGCTTCAGTCACTGCGTCCTGTAGGAGCGCGCCGGGTCCCAAAGTCGAATAGTTGAGCTTCGGATGCGGAAGTGTCAGCACAGGCGTTACAGTGGTGATCAAGGCAGTCTTGTTGTAAGAGACCTCCTTGTAGAAAGCGTCAACCTCGTCCATGATGGCCATTGCTTCGCCCTCGCTGATCGGAACGCGAATGTCATCACGAAACACCACACGCATGTAAAGAACCCGTTTTGTGCCAAATGACCCCTGCACGCTCGCTGGCGGCTGGCTGGTCCACCAACTGTTCCCTCCAAACGTATCACCGCCCGAAGACGCAAGCGCAACCTGTCCCCGCTGTTCAACCTCAGCCAGAGTGCGCCCCAACTCCCCGGCATGCGAAAGACAACACACGTCAAGAAGCTGCCCGCCGTGCGAAACCAAAAGGCGATCCTGCCCCGACACCGGCCCAGAACCACAGAGAGCGCACTTGGCCGATGCCGGCGCTTTGCCAACCCGCGTCATCGCCCGGGTTTCGTCCGCATCCAGCAGCCGAATCGGTTCCTCGGAAATCGCCAGCAGATTGTCCACCGCAATGCCTTCGATGGCAATGTTGCGCTGGCTCATTTGCCGCGTACGTTTCCCATAGACATAAGCCTGATAAGTGCGCCCGTTGACAGTCGCATAACGCATCAGACCGGGCCTGAATTCGCGGTAATCTGGCCCCGGCAAAGGCAGCGCACAAAAGACATCGAGGTTCCCTCGCGCACTCACAGCCTCTTCAAAATGCGCTGTGATCTCCGGCGGGAGTACTTCGCGCCACTGCCACGGCGCAGCCATTCCCAAAGCCGATTCCGGGTCTTCTTTGATGGCCTGCGCCAGAGCCGCGCGGCGGGCAGCGGCAAGGCGGCTGCCTTCGGCAAGCGATGGAAGCGCAGTCCCGGAGGCTCTTGCACTCAAGAACTCGCCAACCCAGTTGGCGAATTCGGCGTGTATCGCCTCGGGCGCAGACTTGTCAGTGACAGTGCGGCCGGCTGGTTGAACAGCCGCTTCCGCTTTGGGCGATGGAAAACTCCCCTGCTCACAAGCAGCAACTGAGAGCAGCGGGTTTGTTTTTGGTGAATCAGCGCTTGTGGCCGGAACCGGTGGATCGGCATTGCCCGAGCCGGGCGCACCGGATCGCAAAGACGGTTTGAACAAGACAACAATCGACGCCAACAGGGCCATGCCCAGGCCGACTTGCAGCCAACGGAGGTTTTTCATTTGTATTGAGTACGAATGAGTAGAACCCGAAACGTTATTCACCCGCGCCGCCGCCTTCACCCTCACTGCCAAGGCGGTTGATGAGGTCTATCAACGGCAGGAACAGCGCAATCACAATGCTGCCAACAATCACAGCCAGAAAAACGATCATGACCGGCTCCAGAAGCGAAGTCATGGCCGACACCGCGTTGTCCACTTCTTCCTCGTAGGTGTCGGCGATCTTCATCAACATTTCCGGAAGCGCACCGGTCTGCTCACCAACGTCCACCATGCTCACGACCATCGGGGGGAAAATATTGGACGCGTCCAGCGGCGCGGTAATCGTATCGCCCTCTTTAACGCTCTCATGAATGCGTGATACAGCCTCTCCAACGACAACGTTGCCCGAGGTCTCCTTTACAATCGTCAAAGCTTGGAGAATTGGAACACCGCTGCTGACCAGCGTGCCCAGCGTCCGCGTGAACCGCGCAATTGCAACCTTGCTTATCACAGGACCGAAAACAGGCATGTTGAGTTTCACTTTGTCCCATAACCAGCGTCCCTTGCGCCACCTTACAAACAGCTTGAACACCACGATAATGCCCACGATGATCCAGATTACAGGACCAGGAAGCACGTACGGCGGCCCATCAAACAGCAGGATCGTCCGGCTCTTGATCGCATTGGCAATGTCCAATACAACCCGCGTAAAGCCCGGCAGCGAAGCCCCCTCCAGCATGTCGGAAAATATCGCCTGAAACCGCGGCACCACAAACACCATCAACACACCAAGAATAACCGTCGCCACTGTCAACACCGCCACAGGATAAAACAAAGCAGCCTTGACTTTGCCCCTGATCTTCTGCGCTTTTTCCATGAACTCGGCAAGGCGGTTCAAGACAACTTCCAAAACACCGCCAAGCTCGCCTGCTTTGACCATGTTCACATACAACCGGTTGAAAACCTTCGGATGCTGCGCCAGCGCCTCCGAAAAAGTGCTCCCGCCTTCAATCGCAACAGCCATCTCGCCGATGATCTGTTTGAGCGTGGGGTTGCGTTCCTGACGCTCAAGCACCCGCATCCCACGCAACAACGGCAACCCTGCGTCCACCAACGTCGCAAGCTGCCGCGTGAAAGCGGTCATGACCTTTGTCCCAACCTTGCCTCCAAGGAACGGGATGTTGATGTTAATCCCTTTGCCCTTCTTCTTCTCGCCCGCAGCCGGTGCGGGCTTGCCCTTCTTGGCCCCTTTCTCCTTGGGCTTTTCCGCCTCAACGACTTTCGTCGGGAAGAACCCCATCTCCTTGAGGCGCGTAATGGCTTCGTTCTGATTGGCGACCTCGAGTGTTCCCTTGGTCTCCTTGCCACGGGAATCCATCGCGACGTAATTGAACTTCGGCATAGGGTTTCTCCAAATCAAGTGTACTTCAGCACTTCCTCAATGGTGGTATCGCCGTCGAAGATGCATCGCAAACCGTCTTCGCGCAGAGTCACCATTCCCAATTCAATCGCTTTCTGCCTTATCACGGCCGTGGGTGAACGTTCGTTTATCAAAATCCGTATTGGTTCACTGATTGGCAACAACTCGAAGATTCCTTTCCGCCCGCGGTACCCGGTGTCGTTGCATTCCTTGCATCCGCGTCCATAGTAAAACACCTTGTCCCCAACATCGTGCGGAGACAAATTCAGCAACGCAAGCTGCGATTCTGTCGGCTCAAATGGCGTCCGGCACCGCTTGCAGATCATCCTGACAAGCCGTTGCGCCAAAACCGCCAAAAGAGTGGATGAAATCAGGAATGGCTCAACCCCCATGTCAATCATGCGCGTCACAGCCCCGGGCGCGTCATTCGTATGAAGCGTCGTCATCACCAGGTGACCCGTCAACGAAGCCTGAATTGCTACCTGCGCAGTCTCCAGGTCGCGCATTTCACCGACCATGATGATGTCCGGGTCCTGCCGCAAGAACGCGCGCAATGCCTTGGCAAATGTCATCCCTACAGCCTCGTGCACCGGCACCTGCATGATCCCTTCAATGTCGTACTCGACAGGGTCTTCAACCGTCAAAAGCTTCGAGTCAATCGTGTTAATCCGCCTCAAACACGAGTAAAGCGTCGTGGTCTTGCCGCAGCCGGTCGGCCCGGTCACAATAATAATGCCGTTGGGCTGCTGGATCGCCTCGCTCATGTAATCATAAATGAACTTGGGAAAACCGAGGTTCTCCATCTCAAGTTGCATGGCCGACCTGTCCAACACACGAAGCACCACCGACTCGCCAAATTGCGTCGGCAAAGTCGAAACACGCATGTCAACCTGGCGCCCCCCAATCGTAAGCGATATGCGCCCGTCCTGAGGCAGACGCCGCTCCGAAATGTCAAGGTCGGCCATAACCTTGATGCGCGACGTCACCGGCAAAGCCAGATGCTTCGGCGGCGGAGTCATTTCATACAAAGCACCGTCAACACGATACCGAATCTTGAATTCGTCTTCGAACGGCTCGAAATGAATGTCGCTTGCGCGATCCTGCACCGCCTGGAACAACACAAGGTTCACAAACTTGATTATCGGGGCTTCATTGGCAAGGCTCGACAGGTCTATCGATCCACCTTCAGCCTCGACAACCTCCTTTGCAATGTCCTCATCCGCTCCAAGCTGCTTGAGCAAATCCCCAACGCCCTCGCTGTCCTCAGGATAAAACTTTCGAATCAGCTTCTCGACCTGGGCCGGATCGGCAACCACAATCCGAACTTCTTTCCCCAGCGAAAATCCCAGCTCATCGATCACCGCCGGGTTGAGCGGGTCAACCAGCGCAATCTTCACCACGCCACCCTCAACAGCCACCGGCAAACACTGGTACATTCGCGCCGTCGCCGCCGGCACTGTCTCAATCACCTCCGGAGTCAGGTCCAATTCATTGATCGTAACCGCTTCGGTCCCCAAATGTTCCGCAATTATCTGGAGCTGGGTGTCGGTATCCACTATTCCATAGTCGAGCAGAATCTGGCCAACCGGCCGGCCGGTGCGAGCGTGCTCGGCCATAACTTCTTCGAGCTGCATGTCGTCGGCCAGCCCGCGCTCGCGAATCAAAGCCAACAACGGATTTGAGGAGATATCAGCCATGATTACCTGCGACCTTCAACTTCAGCCAATGCTTTGCCCGCTTCGAGTTCCTGCAGTTTCTGCAGTATCGAGACCGGGTCCTGAGCCTTCGTAATAACCTCTTCCTGGGAAATCATTCCCGCCTGGTACTTGTCCAGCAAAAAACTGTCGAGCGTGACCATCCCGTATTTCGCCCCGGTTTGAATGTCCGACTGGATGCGGAACGTCTTGTTGTCGCGTATGAGCGCGCTGATTGACGGCGTGTTGATCATGATCTCAAAGATGGCCACCCGGCCCGGCTTGTCACATCTCGGCAAGAGCAACTGCGAAATAACCGCCTGCAACACAGTCGAAAGTTGAATCCGGATTTGCTCCTGCTGCGTCACCGGGAAAGCGTTGACAAGACGGTCGATTGTCTTGGCCGCGCCGGTCGTGTGCAAAGTCCCGAAGACAAGGTGCCCGGTTTCAGCAGCAGTGATCGCCGCATCCATCGTTTCCAAGTCGCGCAACTCGCCCACCAGAATCACATCCGGGTCCTGCCGCAAAACGCGCCTCAGCGCCTCGGCAAAGTTCGGAACGTCAACGTTCACTTCGCGCTGGGTTATGATCGCTTTCTTGTGCTTGTGATAGTACTCAATCGGGTCCTCAATCGTGACTATGTGCGCGTCGTCGCGTTCTTCATTTATGATGTTGATCATCGACGCAAGTGTCGTCGTCTTCCCCGAGCCGGTCGGCCCCGTAACCAGAACCAATCCACGCGGCTTGTAAAGCAATTCGCGCACCGAGGGCGGCAGGCCGATCTGCTCCAGCGTCATCATCTTGTTCGGAATCTGCCGGGCAACCACGCCGAAATTACCCCGCTCCTTGAAAACGCTCACGCGGAACCGCGCCAAATCCCCGAACGCAAAACCGAAGTCCACAGTCCCGCGTTCGCGGACCTGCTGAACATTTTCCTCCGAGGTGATCGTGCGCATCAGCTCTTCAGTGTCCTCCGGCCGCAAAGGCGGCCCCTCAACCCTGTGAAGAATCCCGTGCAATCGGATCACCGGCGGCACTCCCACGCGCAGGTGAACGTCAGATGCTCCCTCCTGCACCACCAGTTGCAGCAAATCAGACATCGAGTACGACATGGCTAAACAAAAATAACAGCTAAAACCAACGCGAATACCCGCGGCACATGCTTCCGGCCCGGGGCAGCAAACTCAGTCCCCAAAACGCGCCGCAAAATTCAATCGTGCCAAAGTGCATCCCTTTCATCAATCCACATCCATCGCTGTCGCCCGAATCACTTCGTCGGGCGTTGTCAAACCCGCAAGCACTTTGCGCGTCCCATCCTCACGCAAGGTTCGCATCCCGGATTCACGCGCCTTGGCGCGAAGGACACTCGAGGAAACCTTGTCGTAAATCAGTTTTCGCACTTCATCATCGATAACAAAAATCTCAAAAATCCCCATGCGGCCCCTGTAACCGGTCTTGTTGCATTCGGGACACCCCTTGCCTTTCCTGAAAGTCGCACCGGCAGCCTGAGCGGCATCTATCTTCAGCGCCTTTAGCTCGCGCTCAGTCGGCGTGTATGGCTGCCCACAGCGCTTGCAAACTTTCCGAACAAGCCGCTGCGCCATCAAGCACCGCGAAGAGGATGCCACAAGAAACGGTTTGACGCCGATGTCAATCAAGCGTGTGACCGCGCTCGGAGCGTCATTCGTGTGTACCGTCGAGAACACAAGGTGACCAGTCAGCGAGGCGTTGATCGCGATCGTCGCAGTCTCAAGGTCGCGAATTTCACCCAGCATGATCACGTTCGGCGCCTGGCGGAGCATTGACCTCAGAGCCGCAGCAAATGTCAAACCGACCGTTTCATTGACCTGCACCTGATTGATTCCCGAAAGCACGTATTCAACCGGGTCTTCAACGGTGATAATCTTGCGGTCAGGCCGATTGATGAAATTCAACACCGCGTAAAGCGTGGTCGTCTTGCCCGAACCGGTCGGCCCCGTGATCAGGATTATTCCGTCCGGCAAACCTATCATGCGCTCGAACGTCTGTTGGTCATCTGTAAAAAAGCCCAGTTCAGGCAAACCAAGACGCAGCCCTTCCTTGTCCAGAAGACGCATCACTATGCTTTCGCCGTGGGTCGTTGGAATGCATGAAACACGCAAATCAATTGTCTTCCCGCCAACCTGCGCCTGAATACGACCGTCTTGTGGTATCCGGCGCTCGGCGATTGACATGTTGGACATGATCTTGATGCGGCTGATGATGGGCGCCTGCAGCCGTTTCGCCGGGCTCTTCATCTCGTGCAGCATCCCGTCAATCCGATACCGCACCCGAAACCGCTTCGCCAACGGTTCAAGATGAATATCCGAGGCGCGCATCTTGAACGCCTCCACGATCATCGTGTTGACCAGCTTGATTATCGGAGCGTCTGCCTCAACAGTCGAACCATCGTCAGTCGCAACCGCTGTAATCTGGCCAACATCAACCTCCCCCTCGGTGATGTCCTGGATCATCTTGCTCACCGAGTCTTCCTTGACGCCGTAATACTTGGCGATCGCCGCCTCGATGTCCTCAGGGCTCGCAACCGCCGGTATCACCGAGGTCCCAAGCGAATGTTGCAGCCCGTCCAGCGTGTCCAAATCCGACGGGTCAGTCATCGCAACAACAATCCCGCCCTCTTCCTTCCGGACGGGGACGACGCTATACCGCTTCGCCACATGCCTCGGCACCGCCGCAATAACATCGTCTGGAAGCCGCATCTCGCTCAGCCGGATAAACTCCGTACCGAAATGAGTCGCCTTGGCCTGCGCCACCACCTCAGCCGAAATCACCCCCTTCGCAACAAGAGTGTCAACAACACCCTCGCCCGTCGAATCGGCCTCGGCACGGATGGGCCCCAACTGCTCGTCGGTCACGTAGCCCATCTCAAGCAGACTGTCCAACAGATAATCGTCTCTGGCTGCCACTTTTGTCCTGTTCTATGGTTGTACGGCCAACAACTAGCCACGCACCGCGCACTCTAGCGGCGCAACCCAAAACATTGTCAGCCTTCCATCGGTTCGTCAATCTTTGCTCTCAATCAAATCCCGATCTGCCCTGCACACCCTAAGACCAGCCGGACGGATCACGCCCGCCCTTTGTGTTTGACAATACAATCACACATCAGTTTTAAGCAAGCCTCATGCCGAATCGCCAAACTTGCTTTTGCCCAAAGCCCGTCCTATGCTCAGCCCAAAATACCGCAAAATGAAACGAAGGACCTTTCTTAGAACGATCGGCAGCTCCACAGGGGTGTTCCTCATCGGACTGCCCAAAACCGCCCCCGCAGCCCCAAACCCACCCGAGCCCTCTAAACCCGAATCCCCAGTCCCCAAACGCTCCCTCGGACGTACCGGGCGCCAAATCTCCGTCGTCGGATTCCCCGGCCTCGCCCTCGTCCATTATGACCAGAAAGCAGGCACCGACGCCCTCCACAAGGCCTTCGATAACGGAGTCAATTATTTCGACGTAGCCCCCGCTTATGGGAATGGCGAGGCGGAAAGCAAAATGGGCATCGGACTCCAAGGCCTCGACCGTGACCGCATATTCCTCTCGTGCAAAACGAAAATGCGCGACAAAGACGGCGCAAGAAAGGAATTGGAAAACTCCCTGCGCGTCCTCAAGACCAATCACTTCGACCTCTACCAGTTGCACCACCTCGTGAGATCCGACGAAGTCAAACAAGCGCTCGGGCCGGGCGGAGCAATGGAAACTTTCATCAAAGCCAGAGAGGAAGGCAAAATAAGGTTCATCGGTTTCTCAGCACACTCCACCAAAGCCGCCCTCGAAGCCCTCAAAAGCTTCGATTTCGACACCGTCATGTTCCCAATCAACTTCGTCGAATACTACAAACGCGATTTCGGCCGTGCTGTCCTTGAAGAAGCCGCGCGCAAAGGCGCCGCCGTCATCGCCATCAAAACCATGAGCCGCGGCGCATGGCCGCAAAACACGCCCCGTTCCCGCCAGTGGTGGTACCAATCTGTCGAAGAAGAACACGAAGTCAACCTCGCATGGCGCTTTACGCTTTCTCGCCCGGGAGTCGCAGCAGGAATCCCACCATCGTTCATCGATCTATTAGACAAAGCAGTCAAGGCATGCAGGGCGTACCGCGAACCCACCGAAACCGAGCTGGATGAGTTGAAGGCTCTTGCCCAAAACTGCAACTCCATCTTTGTCCGCGAGGATTCGATGGCCGCAAATGCTCCCCGCCATCAGCACCAGCTCTTTCCCGGATGCCCCTACGGCACAGCTTAACCGGTGTTCATCCAATCTCCTCCGGTTCCGGCTATGCCCGGCTGCGGAACATTCGGGCTAAGGCTTGTGATGCCCGAGCAAACCCTCTACAATCGCGATTCGAAAAACATATGAAACAAATGCCCGCAAAGTTCATCGTCATGGCCGCTCTCATCGCGTCCATGTGTGTGCCAAGTCTCTCTATTGCCTCAGGCGGCCAAAAAACAAAGGCCGGAATCGGCCCGTGTTTCAAAGGACCAATAGGCCTTCAGCTCTACAGCTTGCGTGACTCGTTCAAGCAGGATGTCCCCGGCACCGTCGCCAAAGTGCGCGCATTCGGGTTCCGGTACGTCGAACTGGCCGGGACCTGCGGGATGGAACCCAAGAGCTTTAGAAAACTCCTGCTCGACCACGGCCTCAAACCCATCGCAGGCCATTTCCCGTACGAACAGTACAGGGATAATCCAGAATCCGTCGCCCGCGAAGCAAAAGCGCTCGGCCTCAAATACGCAGGATGCGCGTGGATCCCGCACGACGGTGACTTCGACAACACCGAATGCAGCAACGCCATCGAGGTCTTCAATCGCGCAGGCCGCGTCCTTGCAAAGCACGGCATAAAGTTCTTTTACCACGTCCACGGGTATGAATTCCAACCGCAGGGAACAGAAACGTTGTTCGACAGAATGATGCGCGAAACCAACCCCAAACATGTCACTTACGAAATGGACATTTTCTGGGTAGTTTACCCCGGCCAAGACCCCGTCAAACTCCTCCAGAAGTACGGCAAACGATGGGAGTTGGTGCACCTGAAAGACATGCGCAAAGGCGTCAAAACCGGCTCGCTCTCAGGCAGCACCGACGTCACAAATGACGTCGCACTCGGCACCGGCCAAATAGACCTTCCGCCCCTCCTTCGCGCCGCAAAAAAGGCCGGCGTAAAATGGTACTTCATCGAGGACGAATCCCCGCTCGTTGAACAGCAATTGCCAGAAAGCCTCCGTTACCTCGAGACTGTGCGATTCTGAACAGCCAATCCCCACACCGCGCCCCATCAAAACCCGGAAACACCACACCGCTGCGCCGAAATCAGTTCGGCGAGTCCGTCGCCCATGGGAAGAGGAAGCTGCGGTCTCCAGCTCTTCTGCAATCAAAGGTCTTGAACAAATAGATGATTTGAGACGCCCGCCCGAATCTTCCAAAACAGCACGGCGCATCAAGAATTTCAATGCCCAAGCGCACGACTGCCACGTGCACTGGATGCGCCTCGCCTTGCGCCTCGCAAGAAAAGGCCGCGGCCGAACCTCGCCAAACCCGATGGTCGGCGCAGTGCTTGTCAAGGCAGGGAAACTCATCGGCAAAGGCTGGCATAAACGCGCCGGCCAGCCACACGCAGAAATCGAAGCCCTCCGCAACGCAGAATCCAAAGGAATCAACCCAAAAGGTGCGACACTGTACGTTACCCTCGAGCCATGCTCGACCCACGGCCGCACACCGCCTTGCACAGACGCAATCATCGCCGCCAAAATCAAGCGTGTTGTCATGGCAACAATCGATCCCAACCCTCGCCATAGCGGCAGGGGAATCGACCTGCTGCGCCATGCCGGCATCGAAGTGATCGCCGGTTGCCTCGCAAACTCAGCAGAGCACCTCAACGAGTCATGGAACCACTGGATTCGCCACCGAACCCCATGGGTCATCGTCAAAGCCGCAATGACCCTCGACGGCAAGATCGCCACCGCAAACGGCCAGTCAAAATGGATCACTGCCCCCGTTGCCCGAGCCTACTCGATGCGCCTCCGAAGAGGTGTCGATGCCATACTCGTCGGCATTAACACCGTGTTAACTGATGACCCCTCACTCACGCCACGTCATCCCGACGGCACAATACTGCCGCCCGCATCCCGGCTTCCAAGACGGATCGTCCTCGACACCCACGCGCGAACGCCACTGTCGGCCCGGCTCGTTTCAGACAAGTGCCGCGATTCAACTTTGATAGTAGTTGGCCAAAACGCCCCTCATCACCGAGTCAAATCGCTGAGCCAGCTGGTGACTGTGTGGAACGCGCCCCTGCAAAACGGAAAGATTGATTTGCATTGGCTTTTGAATCGCCTCGGCGAAGAGGAAATCACAAGCGTCCTCGTCGAAGGAGGCGGCGAGGTCAATGCATCCTTCCTTGCAGACAAACTCGCTCATCGGGTCGTTTTTCTTTATGCCCCGAAAATTCTCGGCGGTCGCAGCGCGCCAAAAGCTGTCGCCGGCCCAGGCGCCGCCGACTGGCGTGAAGTGCTCAAACTCACCGGTGTCAAGTGGCGCAGACTCGGCCCTGACCTCCTTCTTTCAGCACGCATAGCACACTGAAAGCCAGGGCAAGACAGCCGCTCCGCCCATTTGCGCCTGCGCGCAAAGTGAACGTGCGCCGCACCGCCCAGAGCGGAAAACGCCCCCGCCGCCAAAACCATCACCCTCACCTCCCAACTATTCATTCACCCGCCCATCATTTTTCTGCCACCCATCTTTCTCACCCAAATCCTTCTGCCAATATTATTGCTTGAACCCGGCTTTAAGATTATCAAGTCCGTCTGGCGTGCGCGTCGTGTCGCACACAGCATTCAAGTATGTTCACAGGCATTGTCGAAGAAACAGGCGTGGTGGAATCGATCGAGCCCACCAACCGCTCGATAGTATTAACAATCCGCCCCAAATTGTGTGCAAAAGGGCTGAAGGTCGGCGACAGCCTCGCAGTCAACGGCTGTTGCCTTACAGTTGTCGGAGCACCACGGCGCGGCCGATCCAAGCTGGCAAAGTTCGATCTGTTGCAGGAAACATGGAACAAAACCAACTTCCGGGAGCTTGGCCCACGTTCGCTCGTGAACCTTGAACGGTCGCTCCGCGCCAACGCGCCAATGGGCGGCCACTTCGTCACAGGACACATCGACGGAGTCGGTCGGATCACACGCTGGGAGAAAGTTGGTCAAGACTGGGTTCTTGAAGTTGCAGCCCCACAGGAAGTAATGAGATACGTCATCTACAAAGGCTCAATCGCAGTTGACGGCATCAGCCTCACTATAGCCGACGTCCTGCCAAACGGCTTCAGAATCTGGATCATACCCCACACGTTCGAAGTGACAAATCTCCGGGAACGCAAACCAGGTCAGCTCGTCAACCTCGAAGCCGATCTCATCGGCAAATACGTCGCACAGTTGCTGCAGCAACTGGATCTACGCCCCAAATGAGCCAGACAATCCCAGGCGGATTCTTGATTGCCATAGAAGGCATCGACGGCACAGGCAAAAGCCTCCAGGCACACGAGGTTGGCCGCGTCCTGCGCGAGCGCGGGCTTGACTGCATCCTGACCCACGAACCTACCAACGGCCCGTGGGGACGAAAACTCCGCGAATCAGCCTTAAACGGGCGCCTCTCGCCCGAAGAGGAACTCCGAGCGTTCATCGAGGACAGGAAACAGCATGTTGCTGAAGTCATCCGTCCCGCCCTTTCGGCTGGCCGGATCGTGATTACAGACCGCTATTATTTCTCAACCGTCGCATACCAGGGCGCGCGCGGGTTCGATCCCAACGATCTGCTCAAGCAAAACGAAGCCATTGCAATCGAACCAAACTTGTTGATCATAATCGACCTCGACCCGCAAACCGCGCTCGCCAGAGTCGGCAACCGCGACGGCCGCACAAACGTCTTCGAAACCATCACCCAACAGTCAAAGTCCCGCGACATCTTCCTTGCCATCCGCAAACCGTACCTGGTGCGGCTCGACGGGAACGCCCTACCACGAGAACTGCGCGACCAAATCCTTGTCGCCTTCAGCCGGTTCGCCGTGGAAAGAATTGCTGCGCTCCCGGGGCTGACCCCGCGCCAACGCCTCAACGCAATTCTGACCATTCACGGCGCAAAACCCTTGGAAGAGCAGTGAAGTCTGACAGGTCAGGCAGCCCTGACTCCATCCCATTCGTTCATGCCGGCTCCATCTTCCCTCCTCTAACTATCCGGTATCTTTGGCCGCGCCACTCGACTGTGTTCCCGGCAAATGACAGTGCCCATTGCACAGCCGCAAGCAGGTCTTTCACAAGCGGCATCCAAAACCACGCCAAATGCGCTGTCGATTCCACAAGCCGCCGCTCATTGTCAAAGGCCGTAGCCATCCTTGCTGCAAAACAAACTGCTGCCAAAACGCCAGTCCATGTGCACGGCGCCGAAACGAAACAGGCCAGAGCCCACAACGTCGTGTTTCCCACAATGCTCAAACCGTAGGCAACCGGTCGGCACGCGCGAATGGTTCTGGCCCACCTGAGCTGACGACGCCAAACATGTCCCCAACTTTCACGGCCATGACAACAATCCACAACCACCGGCAAAAGCTTGACAATCCCAACCCTCTCAGCCGTGCGGCGACCGAGTTCGAAGTCATCAGCCAAATAGTCCAGCAATGCGGCAATCCCGCCAATCCTCTGAACGTCCGACCGCCGCATGCACATCACCGCACCCAATGCAAATCGTGCGGGCTCGATGCGCCGTGACTGCAACACGCTCGTCCAAAAATCAGCATTGACACTCACTCCCTCCCAACGCGCAGCAAAACTCGGTTGTGCAAGCACCCGGTAAAGCGGATTCAGAAGGCCAGTGCCTGCATCTGTGGAATGCGCCGCAAGCTCAGCCAAAAGGTCCTTGGGCGCACGCACATCAGCATCGCTGATCACCAGTAGCTCGTTGCGCGCATGTCGTTCAAGCTGAACCAGCGTGGAAACTTTGGCATTCGCCCCAAGCCGCTCCCCACAAACAATCAACTGAGCATCCGCCTCGGGGAACTCAGCAAGCAGACTGCACACGACCTCCGCCGCAGGGTCATCCGCACTGTGAACCCCGAAAAGCAACTGAACTTCGCCGCGATAATCCTGCTCAAACCAGCTCCGAAGACAATTCTCAGTCTGACCATCAGCGCCTTTCAGCGGCTTGAGCACTGTGATCGGATGTGACAATGAACAATCGCGCTTGCGCTCGTGCAGCGGGAAAAGCCAGCCCTCGATCCATTGCCAAAACGCCAGCGCCAAACTCGCCAGCGCAACCCCAGCCAAGATCAGCGGAACAAGCATCTTACGGTGAGTCAATCCGGCAATTCAAAACACATCCGCTGCCAACACACGAAGGATTTCTTCCATTGTAGTCTCCCCGCGGAGGACGCGCCGGATGCCGTTCTGCCACAGTGTTTGCATGCCCTGCCGAATCGCGATCTCTTGAAGCGCGCGCGTGGGCAGCTTCTGCAAAACCGCATCGCGTATCACCTCGTCCACCACAAGCATTTCCGTCAGCGCCGTGCGACCCCCGTAACCTGTCTCGAGGCAGGTCGCACACCCGCCGCCATGGCGCAGATTCGCAGAAGGCAAAGCCTCCTCCGGCAGATACTTCAGAATCGACGGTTCGGGCTCATACGGCTCCGAGCAGAACGGGCAATTGGTCCTGATCAATCTCAGCCCAAGCACTCCACTCAAGCTCGATGCCAGCAGAAACGGTTCGATCTCCATGTTGATCAGGCGCGCAAAAACGCCGGCCGTGTTTCCAGCGTGAATTGTGCTGATGACAAGATGCCCTGTAAGGCCCGCTTGCACCGCAATCGCAGCTGTCTCTGCATCGCGGATTTCCCCTATCATGATCACCTGCGGGTCCTGCCGCATAAGCGACCGCAGCGCACGTGGGTATGTAAATTCCTTGGCCGGATTTACCTGGGCCTGGCTTATCATCGGCAAATTAAACTCGACCGGGTCTTCAACGGTCGAAATGCTGATTGTCGGGCCATGACACTTCACAAGATGCGTCAGCGCCGCGTAAATCGCCGTCGTCTTGCCCGACCCGGTCGGCCCGGTTAACAGCAACATCCCGTTTGGCTTCGCCAAAAGCCGGACAAAAGCCTTCAAAGTGTCTTCTTCGAACCCCAAACCGCTGAGCTCGAAGTTCCGGTTTTTGGGATCAAAAATGCGTATGACAATTTTCTCTCCGCGAACGGTGGGAAAAGTCGAAACCCGCAGTTCCACCCCGCCGAATTCCGGACTGGCCGGCACGTGTCCTTCCTGCGGCAAATCGTTCACATACGAGATCAGCGTGGCCATTACTTTTACCCTGCCGCTTATCTTTTCCATCAGCTCGAGCGGCAGATGCACAAGCTCCTGCAACACGCCGCCAAGCCGCACGCGCACAACTATCGTGCTCTCCCACGGCTCGATGTGAACGTCGCTGGCGTTGAGTTTCACCGCGTCGATGATCAGGTAATTGACAAGCACCGCGACCTCGATTTCGCGGTCCTCGCCCAGCGACTGCAGGTACCGGGTTGTCTCGTTCATAGGTTGAATTCTGACACCTCAAGTCAGCCCATGCCAAGTCTCACAAACACTGCGATGTTGCATCGCAACCAACAGCTTGTCGAGCCTTGGCCCGCATATTTCCCAGCCCGGCGTGCCCGGAACCAAAATCGCCCAACGGCCAACGCCCCGGCTCTTGCACCCCCCCGGACCTTCAGCCACGCCGGGCTGCGAAATATGCCCTGCGAATCCGTCGCTGGGAAGAGCGCGCTGATCAAGCCCCCACTGCACGCGGCGCTGCCGCGGTTGCAGTGGGCGTTGGGCAAATATTGTGTCTGTCACTCTATTTGCTCCCCCAGCGCCAACAGCCCGCCAACGGCACTCAACACCCCCCGGAAACTTTAAAGTTGACGCGCCGCAAATATCGTGCCTGTCACTCTATTCGCGCCACCCGCATCACCCCCCCCACAACGAAAATCAACGGCCCGTGGACACTTCACACAAATATTGTGCCTGTCACCCTATCTGCGGCGGACGTGCCAACCCCCCGTAAGCCGCAGACAACAGCTCTGAGATCAGCAACTTGTCGTGCAAGGCTGCATCAATCTCGGCGCGAATCCGCTTCCTGTAGCCAATGCGGCTTTGGGCATGAATCTCAGCAAACCGCGTCGCCACAGTGGCCCGAACCTCAGCAGTGAGCTTTCATTGTCCACTGGTTTCTGTGCAAGAAACGCCACCGATTCCTCCACTGATCATTTCTCTGGCGGTGATTGTTATGCTCTTTGATCTTTCCGCGCACTCACGACTGGGTGCCCGGCACGGTTTTCAGCAAATCCGCAGTGAAAGCAAAGCCCGCCCATGCGAAACGGGCCAAGCAGAGTGACCGGCGAAAGGGAGCCCAAAGACAGGCTCGCACCAAAGAGCCCAGCAAGGAGCTGGAATGTCGCAACTCCGACGTTGGCCGGGACAAGTGCCAATAAAACCGAAAGGCCGCCCATGACGGGCGGCCTTCGTGAAAACGATTTGATCTATCTCAGATTAGTTGCGACGGCGCAGCAAGAACGCAGCGACGCCCAACCCAACCAGAGCCAGGACAGACGGTTCAGGGATGGGAGCGACCTCAATCCTCGGCATCCCAACCAATCCCGGCGCAGGCAGCGGAGGTTCACCACCACCAAGCCCGGCCCCAAGCTGGAATGTAGCAGTTCCGATCTTCGCCAGAGCACTGAGCGCGGTGTTATAGTCATTGTAGCCAGCATCGAACACCTCAACCTTAACCCATGGCTTGCTGCCCGGGGCAAAATCGGTGAGTGTCACCGTCGGACCAACGAAGTAACCAGCCGCGTTGAACGTTACAGCCGCCGCCACTGGATTAGTGCTGGTTTTCGCAGCGTTCTCGTCAGCAGCAACGTAAACGAGCGCCTTATAGGCGTTCTTCGCAACCTTGGTCACACCATCTGTGTCGAACACCGGTGCATTGGCACCACCACCGAGGTTGGCCAGCATCAACGTCCCCCCCTGCGCCATCAGGCTCACAGACGCAAGCAGGCTCGCCATTATCAGTATCTTTTTCATATCGCTGTTTCTCTCCTGGTTTCGATTTTGTTTGGGTTTCCGTTAAAACTACACCGAATCCTTATGGGTTGACCGAGAAGTTGCGAGTCCAGTCCACCGCTGCGGCCTTGTACGACCAGAACGACTGCGCAACTGCGACGGTGGGTTCCTCAGGGAACCAATCTGTCCCGCCGAGGCAAGTATAGCTGTCGTAACCGGCGCCATTCCACTTGTAAACGGTGTCTCCAACATCACCCGGGAACCCGAGGTCCGTCGCCAGCTTGCCAGCTTGCGGAACCTTCGAGGCGATGAGTTGGAACCCCGCCTGGACATTCATGTTGCTGGCGGCGCCTTGCGCCACTTCACCCACGAACGTCACTGTCGGAGCCGTCGCATCAGCAGGGACAAATACAAAAATGCCGTCGCCCGGAACCACAGTGAATTCCGGTCCGCCATAGATCCAGTCGCCATCGCCCAACGATGTCGCGGAGTCGAATCCTGTGCCATTCCACTTGTAAACCGTGGTGCCCAGTGGCATGTCACCGAACAGACCCGCAACGCTGTTGTCGGTCTGGTTCTGCAAAGGATTGGCAATCATGTTCCAACCCTTCACCAATGACACGTTGACGTAGCCAACTGCATTGACCGAGTAAACCTGCGCCATTGTTGTTGCCGCAGCAGCAACTCCGAGCGCAGCCGTTAGCAATAAGGTTTTTGTTCTCATATCGTCGTTTTTGTTGTTTCCGTGTGCGCGCCCAATTTCTCAGAACGGCAAGTGGGTGTCAACATTTTTTGGATTTTTTTTTGAACGCTCAAGACCGGTACTCTGAAACGCCAACACACGCAGCCAATAGCAACAATCATGCCAAGTCGGTTCCGGCTGCGCTGCGCCGCACTAAACGTGCTTCACCAGCACCGACACGGGGAATCTCACCTTGGCGGCTTTCGAGTACTGGTCCGCAGCACTCCGGTACCCGAGCGCGCACATGACAACAGCCGTCAGCCTCTGCTCTGTCAATCCAAGCACCGAATCGAAACCCGAGGGCACAAATCCCTCCATCGGACACGCATCCACACCAAGCAACGCGGCGGAAGTGAGCAGATTGCCCAGCGCGATGTACGCCTGTCTGGCAGTCCAATGCCGCACCATGGGCTTGAAGTCGTCGGCCAACAGCGATTCCCGCATCATTTCGCGATAATTGCGCAAGGAATCAGTGGTCACACCGCGCACCTGCGCTATGAGCTGTATGTAATCGTCGATCTCCTTTTCAGTGACATCCGTGCGCGCGGCAAACACGACAAGATGCGAAGCATCGACAACCTGGCGCTGGTCCCATGCGTGCGGAAATAGCTGTTCGCGAATCTTCTTGTCCCGGACCACGATGAACCGGTAGGGCTGAAGACCGTAAGATGACGCCGACATTACCAGCACCTGCTCCAACGCCGCCCATGTCTCAGCTGGAATGATTTTCTCCGGATCGAAAACCTTGATCGCACGCCGCCAGTTCAACGCCGCGAGGAGATGTGATGGTTCAAGGGCATTTGGTTTCATAATCATGACGCAATCAATGCTGCAAATTGCAATGCGTTCTTACTGTAAAGTTGAATTGCCGTTTGTCGAACTGGATTTCGACCCGCTGGAACACGGCTGTTTGCACTGGCCGCTCCTCTGTTCTTCATTCATTTGCCAACGCACAAGTCTCAACAGGGCTGAAACCAACACCCATCTTGGCAACCATTGCGCGATGGAGCATAGACCATGGACCACAGACCATAGACCATAGACTTGCGACACAGGAGTCACGGGACAGGAGACACGGGCAGCAACAAGAGTTTCCATTGTAATCACCATCGCCGGTCCGCACGCATCTAAAAGGGCCGAAGGCCCGACTCATACCAGCCTGCGGGAACGCCTCAGGCAGTGACCTTGGGGTTTTTGAGGAGCACAGGTATTCTTGCCCGCACCCAGCCGGTCAAAGATCGGGCGCTGGATTCGTGTGATCGAAACTCCTGTACGATCCGTCGTCGGATTGATGCGGCCGAGGACGGCCGCGCTCCCGGGGCCGTTGCTCTCTCCAACGCGTTGTGGGAGCGCGGCGATTCTTCGCCGCCCACAGCCGGTGAATGCTCGGGTACAGGATTTGCGTGATTGAAACAGGTGCAAGATCGGTCGTCGGGCTGATGCGGCCGAGGACGGCCGCGCTCCCGGGGCCGTTGCTCTCTCCAACGCGCTGCGGGAGCGCGGCGATTCTTCGCCGCACCCGGCCGGTGAATGTTCAGGCGGCGGATTAGTGTGATCAAAGCTGGCGTGCGATCGGTCGTCGGGCTGATGCGTCCGGGGACGGCCGCGCTCCCGGCGCAGCCAGCATCAAAGCAGCACGATGAGCACCGAGCTAACAACTGCGACACCTGACGAACGCTGCGCCGTGGTGCCCGCCTTGCTGGCGGCAAGGGAAGCAGATACGGATAAACTGACCAAACTCGCAGCCTGAAAGTCTTCGCGAATATGAACGATTCTCCAATATAACCATGTGCCCTGAGCAGTCTGCGAAGCAGGTCTCTTCACGATATTAACGAATATGCGGGCTCTTGGAAACCCGCGCAAAGCCTAACAAATAGTTATTCTTCTACAGTGTGTCAGTATTTACGTTGCCGAAATC
>JARYMD010000110.1 GCA_029907285.1 Verrucomicrobiota bacterium
CAGTGGGGGCTTGATCAGGGTGCTCTTCCCAGCGACGGGGTCGCAGGGCATATTTCACAGCCCGGCGTGGCTGAAGGCCCGGGGGTGCAAGAACCGGGGCGTTGTCCGTTGGGCGACTTTGGTTCCGGCTGCGCCGGGCTGGGAAATAGGCGGGCCCAGAAATCTCAGTGGGAACGAGGCCTTTGGTTTCTTGGTCTGGTCAGGCGGTGGGATTTCCGGGCTGTACGTGAGGTGCATCTGAATGCAAAGTGTGGCGCGTAACCTGCTGTTCTTGAGAATATGATTTCAGCGGCCAACAGGATTCTCCCGATGCTGATTTTGATAGCGGCGCAATTGACCGCTTTGGCTGATGCCGATGTTTACATCAACGAATTCATGGCAGCCAACGGCAAGACAATCAAGGACAGCAACGGCGATTATCCGGACTGGATTGAATTGTACAATGCAGGCCCGGACGCAGTTAACCTCGGCGGATGGAGTTTGACCGACAGCACCAACAACCTTTCCAAGTGGGTTTTTCCTTCCACGAACCTCGCAGCCGGTTCTTATCTGCTCGTTTTCGCTTCGGGCAAAGATCGCGCGATTGCAGGAGCGGAGTTGCACACGAACTTCGCGTTGGACGCGGACGGCGAGTATCTGGCGTTGGTTGGCCCTGAAGGCGAGGTTGTTTCGGAATTCGCGCCCGCCTACCCGAAGCAGTTCGTTGATGTCTCTTACGGGCTTCGGTTGGGCAGGCTTTATTATTTCCCGCAACCGACGCCGCGGGCGGCAAACGTCGGCGGCTACAATTCTTTCGTATCAGACACAAAATTCAGCCATGACCGCGGCTTTTATACCAATGCCTTCGACCTTGTCATCACCACGGCGACGGCAGACGCAACAATAGTCTATACCACAAACGGATCGGCTCCGAATCTGACGGCCACCGCAACAAACGGGATCGTGTATTCGGGTCCAGTCCGAATCGATCGCACCATTGTCGTTCGCGCAGCCGCGTTCAAGGAAGGTTATCAGCCATCAAACATCGACACGCACACTTATCTCTTTGTGGATGACATCATTCGCCAATCGCCCACAGGGTCGCCGCCGTGGCCTGGCTGGCCAAACAAGGGCACAATGAGTACAGGCCAGGTCATTGATTATGGCATGGACCCCGATATCGTGGACAATCCCAAGTACCGCGACACCATCAAGAGCGATCTCGTCACGATACCGTCGTTTTCTGTGGTCATGGACCTCAACGACCTTTTCAGCACCTCGAGCGGCATTTACGCCAACCCCGGCCAGGACGGTCGCGCATGGGAACGAAAATGTTCGCTTGAATTGATCCATCCTGACGGGCGGCAAGGATTCCAAGTCAACTGCGGCATCCGCATCCGTGGAGGGTACAGCCGAAGCGGCAACAACCCCAAACACGCGTTTCGCCTGTTCTTCCGCGAAGTGTATGGCGCGCCCAAACTCGAGTACCCTGTTTTTGGCGACAATGCAGCCGATCGTTTCGATTGTTTCGATCTTCGCACCGCACAGAATTACTCCTGGAGTTTTGAAGGCGATTCACGATGCACGTTCCTGCGCGACCAGTTCAGCCGCGACACACAGCTCGACATGGGACACAACAGTGAGCGCGGCGATTTTTATCACCTTTACATCAACGGCCAATACTGGGGCCTCTACAACACCTGCGAACGCCCCGAAGCTTCCTACGGCGCCTCGTACTTCGGCGGCAAGAAAGAAGATTACGACGTCATAAAAGTCTCCCCCGACAACGGTTACACAATCGGCGCCACAGACGGCAACATGACCAATTGGACGCGTCTGTACAACATTTGCAGAGCGGGGCTGACCAACGATGCCGCCTACGAACTCATTCAAGGGAACAATCCTGATGGCACGCGCAACCCGGATTATCCAAAGTACATCGATCTGGAAAACCTGGCCGATTACATGCTCGTGATTCTCTACACCGGGAACCTCGACGCGCCCATATCCAACTTCCTCGGAAACAGGAGCCCAAACAATTTCTATGCAATTCGAAACAGGCTTGGTGCGGACGGGTTCAGTTTCGTCGCTCACGATTCCGAGCACACGCTGCTGGACGTCAATGCCAACAGGATCGGCCCATTTACAGCCGGCGATTCGTCGGTCAGCACCAGTAACCCACAATGGATTTGGCAGAGAATGTGGACAAATGCGGAATTCAAAATCGCCATGGCAGACCGTGTCCACAAACATTTCTTCAATGGCGGGGCGCTCACTCCTGAAGCCTGCACGGCCCGGCTTATGCGCCGGAAAAACGAGATCGACCGCGCTATAGTCGGGGAATCTGCGCGCTGGGGCGACTCGAAGCGTTCCACACCGCGAACGCGCGATGACTGGGTCGCAGCCGTCAATGCCATCCTCACCAGTTTCTTCCCTAATCGGACTCAGGTTGTCCTTAATCAACTCAAAGGAAAGGGCCTGTATCCAAACATCACAGCGCCGACGTTCAGCAGACATGGCGGCGCCGTCAACGCCGGGTTTGCCCTCAGCATGAGCGCGCCTTCGGGAACGATCTATTACACACGCGACGGTTCTGATCCCCGTGTTCGTGGCGGAGCGGTTTCACCGACGGCCATTCCCTACACAAAACCCCTCTTGATCAACGAATCTACTTTGGTGAAATCAAGGGTTCTGTCCGGAACAAACTGGAGCGCGCTTAACGAGGCCGATTTCACCGTCATCCAAACGTACACGAACCTGCTGGTAACAGAAATCATGTACCATCCGCCGGACGAAGGCGATATCGACGGCGACGCCTTCGAGTTCATAGAACTGAAAAACGCCAACTCGTTCGAGATCGATCTCAGCGGTGTCCGGTTCACAAACGGCATCAAGTACGAATTCCCACGCGGCGCACGACTCGGGCCTGGGCAATTCGTCGTTCTTGTGGCCGACCCGTTCAGTTTTGCCCATCGTTACCCGGGGGTGCGAATCGACGGCGTTTATGATGGCAATCTGTCAAACGGCGGAGAACGAATCACGATCGTGCATGCAGTCGGAACGCCTTTGTTTTCCGTCGAATACAAGGATGCCCCGCCATGGCCCGCCGCGGCCGACGGCGTCGGCTTTTCACTCGTTCCGGCTGATCCGAATTCGAATCCTGACCCGGACAACCCGGACAATTGGCGCGCGAGCTCGAGAATCGGCGGATCGCCGGGCACGGACGATCCGGTTGCCGGCGTTGCGCCGGTAGTTGTCAATGAATGCCTCTCTCATTCAGATGCGCCCGAGACCGATGCCATCGAGTTGTACAACCCAACCGCTGAATATGTTGATTTGAGTGGATGGTATCTCACGGACGATCGTTCGGCCCCGAAAAAATTCCGGATTTCAAATGGGACTCAGATCGCTCCATACGGATTCCTCGTGTTCACCGAGAAGGACTTCAATCCAACCCCGGGCGTGGACCCGAGCTTCTCGCTCAATTCTGCCGGCGATCAGGTTTATCTGTACTCGGCGACGAGAGACGGTGAACTTACGGGATACAGCGACGGTTTCAGTTTTGGCGCTGCTTCGAGTGGTATGACGTTCGGCCGTTTCACAAACAGCGTGGGCGAAGTGCATTTCACACCCCAACGTCAGCCAACACTCGGCTCTGAAAATGTCGGACCGCGCATTGGCCCGGTCGTCATCAACGAAATCCACTATTGGCCGCCTCCCGGTGGCATCGAGTTCATCGAACTCAAGAATATCACCGCCCAGACCGTCAAACTCTACGACCCGCAGTTCCCAACCAACACATGGCGTATTAGCGGCATCGGATACTCGTTCCCAACAAATACCGAAATCGCCCCGCACGGCTTGCTCGTCATAACCGCGACCGACCCCGACGCGTTCCGCGCGAGCAGTCCGGTGCCAGCCAATGTTCCCGTTCTTGGACCATACACAGGCGTTCTTCAAGACAACGGCGAATTGATAGAGTTGCAATGCCCCGACGAACCCAACCTCGCGGACGACGGCACGCTGGTGGTGCCCTACGTGACAGTCGATGCCGTGCGTTACAACGACAAGGCGCCATGGCCTCCAGACGCCGCCGGGACCGGCTCATCTCTGGAACGGATAAACCCCGCTGCGTATGGCAACGATCCGATTAACTGGCGCGCAAGCAATGGCACACCATCGCCCGGTCTCGAAAACGACGGCAACCGCCCGCCGATTGTCAACGCAGGGCCCGACGTCGAGCTGAGTGCAACCGCATTCCCGCTTGAAATCCAACTGAACGGGTCTGTCAAAGACGATGGCTTGCCGTCGCCGCCTGGCATGCTCGACATCACATGGCGTCTTGTGAGCGGCGCGGCGAATGTGCTGTTCACCAACCCGCACTCTGCTGCAACAACTGCCCAATTGCCCGGCACCGGCATCTACATCTTCGAGCTTTCAGCTTCAGACAGCCAGGTCGAGTCTTCTGATCGAATTGTCATCACCGTCACCAGACCAAGCGGTCCGATTACACTTCTCCCTGCGGGATCAAAATGGCGGTATCTTGATGACGGCTCAGACCAAGGAACGAATTGGGTTGCTTTGGGTTTCGCTGACGGCTCATGGAAATCCGGAAATGCACAGTTGGGTTACAGCGTTGGTTCCCCGGAAAACGATGAGGTGACAGTGCTCGGTTATGGCCCAGATGCGAACAACAAGTTCATCACTTACTACTTCAGAACAACCTTTGTGGTTTCCGACCCCGCCGCCGTGACTTCACTCACAGCCAAGCTGTTGCGCGATGATGGTGCAGTGGTGTGGATCAATGGACGTGAGGCGTACCGCGATAACATGCCCGAAGGACCCATCAACTACAAAACCACCGCTTCCGTCGCAGTCGGCGGCGCTGACGAATCAACGTTCTTCGAGCGCCTGGTTGACCCGTCAATCCTTCGACCGGGAACAAATATTGTTGCCATCGAAATCCACCAATCCGCCGCCAGCAGCACCGATCTCAGCTTCGATTTTCAGCTCGATGCAACCGTTTTTCCGGACAATCGACCGCCAACCGTCGAAGCCGGTCCAGACCTCACAAACACCGTGGGGCAGGTAGCTTTCCTGTTGGGGCGCTTCAGCGACGACGGCTTACCCAATCCGCCGGGGGTTGTCACGGTGCGTTGGGAGAAAGTCTCGGGTCCGGGCGAAGTAGCTTTTCTTGATCCAACACTGTGGATGACCGGCGCCAGATTCTCGGTCCCGGGCGATTACGTTCTTAAACTGACTGCGGATGACGGCGCATCGACTGTGACTGATCACGTCAGCGTTTTTGTGCTTCCGGGGGTCGCTCCCGAGCCAGTGGTCCAATCAACAGTAATCAGTGGTAACACCGAACCAGTTTTGATCCTCAAGTTCAATACTGCGCCCGGCTGGCGGTACAAGGTCGAGTATTGCGATTCACTCACAGACGCCAATTGGCAAGTCCTCGCAGAGTTTCCGGTGCAGAGCGAAACCCGGTTGATAACAATCGCGGACCCTGTGTCAGCGGAGCGGCCGAGCAGATTCTATCGCGTGGTTCAGGAGTGAACGCCGGTTATTCAGACCGTGCACGATAAAAACGCATGCCCGACTCCTCCCCCACGGTGTCAGTAAGCGGGACGAGTTCGTCATGCGCCGTCAGATTTGTGATCGACACCCACTCAGTGAGATTCGTTGAGCCAAGAAGCTCGAGCTTGGACCCGGGCGTTGCGCGAATCAGAAACTGTACCGTCTCCCCATCAAGCAGCCCTACAAACTCGAACTTCGGCGCCATGAACTGCGGGTGCGATTGCACGCTCAAAGTGACAGTCGCTACATCGCTGTAAACAGTCCCGTCCCACACCCGATAGGTAAACCAGTCAAGCCCGAGGAACCCCGGTTTTGGCGTGTACAAATAGTTCGTCCCAATCCCGCTGACCAGTCCGTTACGCGGCCCTTTCAGAATCACCACTTTGAGGTTGTCCCCGTCTTCGTCTTTGACTGCAAACGGCACGGGCGAACTTTTCTCTGCCGCAGCTACAACGGTTTGGTCTTTAACATCCGGCGCATGGTTGGGCAGGATCACCACAATCGATACTGTTGCCGGCTCGCTCTCCAACTCGCCGTCACTGACGAGAAATGTGAATTTGTCCGGCCCGACAAAACCGCGTTCTGGGGAATACGTCAGATTCGGTGGCACTCCGCTCAGAGTGCCGTGTGCTGGAAGGCTCAGCAGCCTGAAGCTCAAATCATCGTTTTCTTGGTCTTTGGCTTCGAGCGCGAATTCCTTCGGCGTGTCAATCAGCACCTCGACCCACGAGTTTGTTGCAACAGGCGCAGTGTTCTGGTCCGTCACCGTGATTGTGAAAGTTGCCGGTGCGCCTGCATCCTTCGCGTCTTCTGCACGAAAAAAAAACTGGTCTTCGCCGATATAACCCGGGTCCGGCGAATAAACATAATTTGATCCGCTGCCGGTCAGCAAGCCGTGCTCGGGCAGGCTGAGTATTGTGAACACGAACGGGTCTTCATCGGCGTCACGCGCTTCAAGTTCGATCGGCAGAGCGCGTCCAACTTTTGTTGTCATAGCCGCGTCCAACGCAATCGGCGGGTTGTTGACATCAAGCACGGTGATTGACACCGTAGCCGGGGCGCTTTCTGTCACTCCATCGCTGGCCGCATAAGTAAAGCTGTCAATGCCACTGTAACCTTTCTTGGGGTAATACGTGGCGATGTCAGGATAACTCCACAGCTCGCCGTGTTGAGGGCCTTCGACGACTCTAAACGTCAGGGTGTCACCGTCGTTGTCAGTGGCCTGGTACATCACGGTCTGTTGTGTATTCCGGTTGATGGTGAACGAAAAGGATTTGGCTGTGGGCGGATCATTGACCGGTTTGACCATGACGGTCACCTCGCCCTCGGTTTCGTTGCCTGTCGCATCGGAGACTCGGTAAGTGAACTTGTCGGTGCCGCTGAAATCGGGTGTGGGCTCATAGCGCAACGCCGTGTTTTCGAGCATAACCACGCTCCCATGCTCAGGCTGCCCAAACCACCGAATCACAAGGTGATCCCCGTCCGGGTCATGGTCATTTGCCAGCACATCGATCTCAACAGGTTCATCCTCGTTGGTAATTGCCCGGTCTGGTTCTGCCACGGGTGGATCTGCCACAGGCAGCACTTCGATTGCGACTCTTGCCATTGCGATCCCGCCCTGGCCATCGCTGATCGTGTAAGCGAAGCTGTCCGGGCCAAAGTAATCCTTGGATGGCGTGTATCGGAGGGAGTTCTGGTTGGTTCGTTCGAGGCTGCCATAGCCCGGGCGGCTGAAGTCCAGAAGCGCCAGTGGAAGCCCATGAGGGTGAGTGTCGTTGGCCAACGCATCTATCTCGATTGATTCGTCTTCGAGACATGTGACGGTGTCTGCGACAGCGACGGGCGGGTCATAGTCCACCCGCGCCTCAAACGAAGCCGAAGTTTCAGCAATCGAACCTGCCGGGTCCCGGACAATGAACCGAATGACCTCGCGTCCCGACCAATCGGGGTTTGGCACGTTCACAAAAGCCGTCCGGTTCTCCCCAATTGTAACCTGCAATTCAACATTGCCTTCGGTTTCCCAGATCAGCTCCGCTGGTTTGTTGTCTGGGTCGAAAACGTAGCGGTCCAGTTCGATCGGGAAAAATGCCGTTCCCACTCGCACTATCTGATCCGGGATTCGATCAAGCTGCGGGGGGCGATTCACGGGTTTTTCCGGTTCAACATAGCCTGTGTGTTGCGGATCGCGTCGGAGCATTGGCCATGGGTAAACGTTCGGCGACATTCTGCCGTTGGCCAGAGCCCAAACTGAAATCGTGTAACGGTTCTTTCGATACGCTCTCGACAACGTTTGAGGCAACGCCATGTCGTCTATTGTGGTTGCCACAACATCCAGAATCCCGTCTCCATCAAGGTCCGCAAGCACGGGCGGGGCAGACTTCATCAGCACATGCTCCAACATCAAGCCCGACAATTGCGCGTGTTCGTTCAAATCTATTGGCAGGCCATCAGCGTTCCACGCACAGAGCCCGCCCAGCTTCGAGACCTCCCCGTTCATTGCTACTTGCAGACTGACCCCGAAGCACGCCGCGATCACGTCCGGCAGCCCGTCTCCATTGATGTCGCCCACAACAGGGCTGGAGGCCAGTTTCAAACCCGCGGGCGGTTTGACAGGCCAGCCGGGAAGATCAAATCCATCCCACCGAAGAACATGCAGCGCCAAGCCTTGCGCACTAATGATAATCTCGAGTCGCCTGTCGTGATCAAGGTCCGCCAACGCAGGTGCAAAGGGAAAAGACTGGTCTATCAACACTGGCCACCCGGGTAGCAGCATGCCTTGCTGGTCCCACGCGTAAACGCCGCCAGCCATCCCGGGCTGGCCTTTCGATGCGGTGTCGTAAACTCCAGCGACGATTTCGACTTTCCCGTCGCCGTTAATGTCGCCAATTACAGGCGATGAAACGAGAGACCCATTGACACGCGCGCGCCAGACCGGCGCGTCGGTCTTCCCAATGTCAAACATCACAAGGTCCGACCCGCCGTCCACAGCCACGATTTCAAGGCCGGGGTCATCATCGAGGTTGCCTACAGCAGGGAACATTCTCGGAACGTCAACGCCGGCATTGAAATCACGCAAACGCCATTTCTGCACCAGTTGGCCCCCGGTGTTGTAAACAACCAACTGGCGGGTTTGCTGAGTGCTCGTCCATGTCGGCATTTGGGCGTACCCGATCAATTCCATGCGCCCGTCGCCGTTGAGGTCGGCCAGCACCTTGCCGAGTTTCGGAACGTCCAGTGGCACCGGCCAATTGCCAGGCATTGGCGACCCATCGTGGCGCAAAGCGAACAGGAAACCGCCAACGTCAACGAAGATTTCAGAAAAACCGTCGCCATCAACGTCGCCAGCCACTGGTATGTCATGAGATGGATCGCCGGCGGCAAGTTCGCGGGACCACTTCAGTGTGCCGTCCGGTTGGTAAACCCGCAACACGGCCGGTTTGTCGCCATTGTCGCCCGCGTCAATGCGCAGAATCTCTTTCAGGCCATCATTGTCGATATCGACAACTGTCACTTCACGCCAGTCGTTGGTCGGGTAATTGCCGGCTGTGGGAACATACTTGGGCCAGCCGGATCGCATCTGCCCGTCAAGGAATATCAATTGTGATTTGGACTCGGCCACGACCTCGTCACCTGCCATTACAATAAGCCTGAGCGCGTAGAACTCGTTGGTCTGAACCAGAGTTGTGTCCCACCACCCGAGCACGCCATCCACAACGTTTTCTCGGCCGGCATTTGCGAGCTCGATGCCTGCCGTAAGCCATTCTTTCGGGCGCGCACCTGCGCCATATTCGAGTCTGTAGGTTCGTCCGGCGCCGAACACGGTCCCCTCGACAGTCACCAGGTCGCCCGCGCGCAACACGTCGTTGTCCATGGGCCGGCTCAGCGCCACATTGCGCACCGTGCTCACGGCGCGTGCGACAGCTTCCTGACCGGAGATGTCCCAGACGGTCAAACGGAACACATAGGCGCCTTCAGCCAACGAATCTGTTCGAAAGCCGGACAACAGAACGCCTTTTTCCACGGGCACAGACCCCGTCCCAATCGTCGTCCAATTCGCCGGGTAATTCCCACAGCCCCACTCAAGCTTGTATCCTGCAAAGCATTCCCCCGACGCCGTGCCTTTCAGGTCAACCTGCCCAACCAAAACCGACGGCAAATCAAGAACCGCTTTCGGGAGCGGGGGATTCACCCCCACCGCACGAGCGGCGTTTATCCTCCCAAGGCCGATATATTCCGCCGCCCGCGTGGGGTCCACCGCGTTCCGCAAAACGTCTTCAACCTCTTCCGCAGTGAAACTGGGCCGGATCGACCATACAAGCGCGGCAACACCGCTGACGTGTGGAGCCGACATCGATGTCCCGCTCAAAAAGTCGTAGCGGTTGTTCACCACCGTCGATAAAACGCTTTCGCCAGGCGCAGCCACATCGATCCACGGCCCATGGTTCGAAAAGAACGGCCGTTCATCGCAGCTGTTCACCGCCGCCACCGCTATCACACCCGGAAACGCTGCCGGATAAGACGGCTTGTCTGTTTGTTTGTTCCCTGCAGACGCCACAACCACAAGCCCCCTGCCCCGCAGCTCCGCAATCGCTTCGCGCAACGCCGTGCTGTCTTCCTTCTGTCCCCAGCTTGCGTTGATGATGCGCGCGCCGTTCGCCCCCGCGTAATGCAGAGCTTCAATCACGTGCCACAATTCCCCTTCACCTTTTTCATCAAACGCTTTCAGCGCCATGATCGATACCGACCATGCCACGCCCGCCACACCAATCGTGTTGTTGCCAACCGCCCCAATTATCCCCGCAACGTGCGTCCCGTGTATCATGTCGTCCATCGGATCGCTGTCCCCCCAGACAAAATCGAACCCGTGCACATCATCAATGTAACCGTTCCCATCATCATCAATGCCGTTGCCCGGTGTTTCGCCCGGGTTGATCCACATGTTGCGTTCGAGGTCTGGGTGGAAAAAATCGATCCCGGTGTCGATTACCGCCACCACAACATCTCGCGAACCGGTCGTGACCGACCACGCTTCCGGGGCGGAAATGTCAGCGCCGACCAAGCCACCATTCTGCCCCGTATTCCAAAGGTTCCACAGCCGCGGAAACTCGAAGTCGTTCGGAAATCTCGGCTGCAACCCTGCACCATGCACACGCAAAACCCGGTTTGGCTCGACACTCAACACCTCCGGATGCCGCGCCAACATCCCAAAAACCCGCGCGGATTCTGCGCCGTCTCCAACCACCTCAACCAACGCAAGCCGCGCAAACACCGATGCACCACCGCCACCCGCCAGATTCCATCGCGCCGATTCTGCTCCCGGCAAACGCCTGATCACCGCCTTGCCCGGCAATGCCCCGGCCACATCTGAAACTTGGCGACTCGGACCCATCCCCGCGCGAAACAACACTATGAACTGCCCCGGCACCGCACTGTCCGATTCATCACCGTCTTCGCCCGCAATCCCCGCCGCGGCCAATGCGCCGGTCACGCCACTGCCGTCCGTTGAGAACGTGTGAACCTGGTCTTGTTCCCCGCCGATCGCACCCCCGCACAACGTCCTGACTGCGGCCAGAACCGGAAACGCGCATCCCAAGATGACCTTCAAAAACCGCACAACACAAATCTATGGTGATTTATGCCGCTGGCAATTGCCAAAGGAAGGCCGGCATGTTGCGTCCGCTTCGGC